>CASTST010000001.1 GCA_949451655.1 uncultured Eubacteriales bacterium
CCACCCCCCTTTGCACAAGGGGGGCTTATTCAATTAGAGGCTAACGCGCCAGCTTCCTATGGAGCCGCGTAGCGGACCCTCACATGGGGGTCTTTTTGTTTGATGCTCTCTTTTTGGGGACCTATAAAATGCGCCCTCTCCCTTTTCTATATTTTTTCATATGTAAACTTTTTCCCGTTTCCGTAGCAAGCCAATCCTGTTTATGATACAATATAACATACTGTAAAAATTCCGGAGGAAACGTATGGGCAAAAAAATCCTATCGGCAGGCTTGTTTACACTGCTGCTTTCGTGCATCCTTCTGCTGATTTCCTGCGATCGGCACAAAGACAGCGGTCTCTGGCTTTACGCAAACCAATTCCTCCTTTTCTCTTCGGAAGAAGGTCCCGCCCTGCAGCAGGCGACACTTTCCGGTGAGGTTAAACTCAATTTTTACAATAATACAGATAACGATGCATCCATTACGTTATATACCGGTGCAGCAGAAAACGGACTTATCACCCTGTCGGCTCCTGCCGGGGATTCCGCCTGTACCACTGTTTCACTCTCCGAAAAAGGGGATATAAACAACGGCATCCGCATCATGCAAGGAGAGACAGATTCCGCGTATATCCTCTCCGCCTACGGGCTGCAAACTGCTGTTTCCGATGCGCCGGATATAACCCTGCTCCGGGATATTACGCTGGAAGAACCTCTCTACATAACAAGACCTCTTTCCCTCTCTACCGACGGACATACCCTTTCCATAGAGGATCTGATCTCTTTTAACACGGGCGACTCCAGCGCACTTTCCCTGTCCGGCGATATTTCCGCATCCAATTTTTATGCCCGCGCACCGAAATGTGATATTACCCTGCCGGATTCCCTCGCTTGGGTGTGTGACCGGGACAACTCCTTCCATATCGCTGCTGCATCTTTGAATGGGATCGCTTTAGACGGTTCTGCAACTGCTTCCACTATACAGCAGCTGTACAATCTGGCACAGGGCGAGCGGTGGGAACGCGCTATACCCGGCATGACCATACGGCTTGGTAATTTCAATGTAGACCAGCATGTTACATTTACCGAACCTGTTTCTATTTATAATGACGGCGCCAAAATCATTCTCGCATCTTCTCCTGCAATTGAAATAAAAACGGACGCCTCCGGGGAAATCCGTATAGAAGGATTCGCCCGGGAGAATATCCTTCTGCGCGCGCCAGGCTGTTCCTTGATTTGGGAAGAAAGCGGTCCCCCGCTCCACACAGCAGCACAGTATTACAAGCTCCAAAGCTATAACGGACAGAACCTTTCGGAATATACACTGGGCGGAGCCTGTTCTGTCGTACCGGATATTGCGCTGGAAGCGGCAAACAATCCGTATGTCACATCGGATATGCACTGGACTGGGGCAGACGATGCTCCATTTGTGCTCCGTGCACAAATAGATCACGTTATCCCTCCTTCCGCCTTGAAGAATGCAGTACTGACCATATCGGTTCCCGATGGCTGCACCGTATCTTTTGTCGGCAGTATAAACAGCGACGGTACAGTAAATCTGCTGGATCCGATGGGCTGCTACGTTCGCATATCAGATGAAGCAGGCAGTTCATTATATTATATAGAAACTGCCTGCACGCTTCAAATGCCGGTGGTTTTAATTGAAACAAACAGTGGCGCGGCAATCACCTCAAAAGAGGAATATGTGGACGCCGCCGTTTCCATTGAAAGCGACTACGCCGCCGGACTGCCTTCCTTGGATTCCAGTGCGGCAAAAATCCGCGGACGCGGCAATACTACATGGGAATGGGCAGAAAAAAAACCGTATAAAATTAAGTTCGAAGAACCTGTTTCTGTACTGGGAATGGAAAGCGGAAAAACATGGGTTCTCCTTGCAAACTTTGCGGATAAAAGCCTGATTCGCAATTACGTTGCTTTGGAATGTGCCAAAGTGCTGGACAACATGGACTGCTACGCGACCCAATATCCCGTTGACGTTTACATTAACGGAGAATATGCAGGGATTTATACCTTGGGACAACAAGTGGAGGCAGGACAGGATCGGCTTTATATACAGGAGGACGCCGGAAACGTAAACACCGGATTTTTACTGGAACTGGGCGTAAGCCGTGAAAGCGGACACCCTGTATTTTCCTCCTCTATATTGCGCAACATCGGCGTTTTGGAGCCTGCCAATGCGGACGAACAGACGCTGACTTATATTCAGAATTATATCAATGTAACGGACAACGCTGTAAAATTGATGGATCATTATGAAAATTATATAGACGTGCCATCGCTCATTGACTGGTTTATTATGACAGAGCTTTCCTATAATGCAGACTCCTGTTTTCGGCGAAGCGTTTTCATGACCAAAGGGGCGGGACAGAAGCTGAAAATGTCACAAGTTTGGGATTTTGATCTGGCATTTGGAAACAGTGTGGCAGACCAGCAGCGCTACGAGGAATGGGCGTGCTTGACGGATGATGGCGGATATGTGCATTATAACTGGATGTGTCAGCTGATGCGGGATGATGCATTTGTGGCACAGTTGCGGGAGCGGTGGAACCAGGTAAAAGATGAACTGCTGGAAACAGCAATGGCGTCACTGGAAAAAGGGTATCGCCTTACCGCGCCGTCAGCAGATGACAATTTTGCCCTGTGGGATATTTTGTTCGCACGGGTGGGAATGCAGCCGGAAGCGGTTGTACTGTGCTACACCCACGAACGTCAGATTGAATATTTGAAAACATTTATTGAGACGCGCTGGAATTGGATAGATCAGGAGCTGAATGCTCCGGCGGGGGCGTAAGCACATACGGATAAGGCTGCACGAACTTTATTGGGTTCCCCAGCAAAGGGAGCCTTCCCCAACTTTATATGCCTCCCCTGTGCTGGAGCCGCGTAGCGGATCCTAGGGTGGTGGCGCAGCAAACTACTCTTATCTCAGCGCCCCCTTTGTGCAAGAGGTGGTGGCGCAGCAAACTACTCTTATCTCAGCGCCCCCTTGTGCAAAGGGGGGTGGCTCGCTGTAAGCGAGTCGGGGGGATTGTCTGTATATACTGCCGATTTGTAGTTTCTGCAAAATGATAGAATTACAATCCCTCACCCGCTATCGCGGGAGCTCCCTTTGCACAAGGGAGCCTTTTTTTAAATTGGGAGTGCTACATGACAGCTCCCTTTTGCTGGGGGAACCTTTTTGTTTGTGCTATACGGAAGTTCCCTTTGCTGGGGGAGAGCCTACAATCAAGCTCTAAGCCTCCTTTGTGTCGGAGCCGCGTAGCGGATCCTAAGGTGGTGGCACAGCGTAAGCTGTGACGGAGGAATTGTCTCGCACATATCGCCGATTTGTAGTTCCTGCAAAATGATAGAATTACAATCCCTCAGTCATGCCGCTGGCACGACAGCTCCCTTTACACAAGGGAGCCTTTTTAATGGGGGGCGCTATCGCGGGAGCTCCCCTGCTGGGGGAGGCTTTTTACATTGGGAGTGCTATTGCGGGATGCCCCTTTGCCGGGGAGCCTACAATCAAACTCTAAGTATCTTTCTCTAAGTATATTTAAAAAGACTCCCGCGGGGGAGTCTTTTTTTCTATTTACTTTCTACTTTTCCGCACGCAATACGTCCCACGGGGTTATCATCCCCATAATAGGGCTTTTTTCATTTCCGCCGACTGTGACAAACACTGCTGCAACCCGTCTGCTGCCAGCATCCCTCTTTTGAAACAGTTTTTTTATCTCATAGCAGGATGCGTCCTGATCCACAAAATAAAACTTCTCCATAACATGCCGCTGCGGCGGAAGCACTGCTTCCATATCCCGCACCCGCAGTCCTGCCACCGGCTGATCCGGTCTGCTTCTGGTGTGTGCAAACAAGGATCCCACACTGAATACACCAGTTAGCCGCCGTTTTTCATCCACCACTGGAATATGAGAAAATCCGCGCTGCTCCATTTCCTCCAGCAAATCTGTCACAAGTTCGCCCCCGTCGGCACAATACAACTGATCCGTAAGCGTTGCAATTGACAGCGCTGCCGGCGGATGTTTTGCATATTCTAATATTTCTTCTAAAATCCTGATGCTCGGTTCCGACGGCTGCATCGGCGCCTGCTGCTCAATCTTTCCGTGATGGGACAAAAGATTGCGCATTTCCCGAAACAAGTTCAGCTCCTCCTGCCACCGTGCTCCTTCCCTTGCGCCAAAATGTTGTATCGCGCCGGATCGTGTCTGATATTTTACGCCAAGAACCTCTTCCAAATCCCTGTACAGATTCAAAAATCGTTCGCTGTTGTCCATCCCTATGACCACGCCTTTCTCTGCATTTGCAAACCGCAGTTTTCCGCTCTTCTACTCAATTTTAACACTTTCATGTCGATTTTGTAAAGAGCGATTTTTTTAAATTTACATTTCTAATTAAATATTGTTATCCGGTACCTCATTTGCAATACGAAAATTGCCGTTATATTCGTAAAAAGTGCATCAAACACTATAAATTGTAGTTTTGTGCAATTGTACAGTGTAATCTATACAATATGTAGATTTTCTGTTACTTTGTCAAACGTTGACGCTTTCATTCGTTAAAATTTAGGAAATCCCCTAAAACCAAGATTTTTAGGGGATTTTACCACGTCGCATCATGTCGAATGTTGTAGTAAAAGTTATAATTTTTGCGAAAAAATCCATTTCGTCTTAATCTTCAAATTCGAACACTTGTTATAATTTTGACAAATCTTATGAAAGGACGGTCAGATATGACACAAACACTGTTAAAAAATCAGCAGCAAGGAATTATACGTACGACAACGAAGCGAGTCGCAGGAGATATTATTCTCCTATACCATCTGACCGAAGATCCTCTTCCGCCGAACCCGTTCAGCCACACTGCAAAGTATTCACTGAATGTTACAAAAGTTGACTGTGGCGGCACCAGAAAAGAGGAATGCCACCTGCCGGATATCACCAGAAACCACGCAGAGGCTGAACAGATCTTCGATATCATCAGCAGAGGCATGGTAACGCCATGTGCTGTGCATGATGTAGTCAGCGATTTGTTCGCTCTATAAATGAAAATGCCTTCCAATCCAAATAATGCAAACAGCACCGGTAAAAATACCGGTGCTGTTTGCTGTGAAAAAGTCAATATAATTATTTCATTTATCTCAATTATTTTATAATATATCAGCCGCAGAATGCTGTCGAATTATAGTCGAATTTCCACAGGTTTGTTAATTTTCATTGAATTTTCTGTAACATGGCAATCCATCGCCAAAAGCTCCACACCTGCATCCGCCGCCTCTGCCAGTGTATCTGCAAAATCCGGATCCATACGCCGATTCGGTGTGAAATAAACTACTCCTTCCATCTGAACCACAAAAAGAACACATGCTCTGTGTCCCTCCCGCGCAAGGCGGGTCAGGGTATGCAAATGCTTTGTTCCCCGCTGGGTAGGCGCGTCCGGAAACAGGACAACACCGTTTTCCTCCAGTGTTACCCCTTTCACTTCCAAGTATACGCATTCATCCCCTGTTTTTATGAAAAAGTCCAGACGAGATGTGCCGATTTTATATTCCGGATGAATTTCGGCACCGGGAAAAAGGATCGGTAAAAATGCAGCGGCAGCAGCATTTGGCGCTTGGGAGTCTATATTGATTAGTCTGCCTGCTTTTTCCACCGCAATCAGATCCCATGCTGTTTTCCGGGCCGGATTCTCTGCGGCGCAAAGCACAACGGATGCACCAGGGATCAATAGTTCCCGGCACCGTCCCGTATTTTTCACATGGCACACAAGCTGTTCGCCTGAAACCTCCACATGGGCAATAAACCGATTGGGGCGGTCAATAAAACGACCGCGGACTGTTTTTTTGTATTCCATAGGAATTCCTCCCGTATTACAAGGAGATATGCAAATTTTGTAATCTGCTTTAAAATTTAAGTTCCCATGTGAGCCTTTCCACCAGCTTTATATGCCCCCTTTGTGCTGGGGCCGTGCAGCGGATCCTAAGGTGGTGGCATGGCGCACTTCTCTACATCAACGCCTCCCAGTGAAGGAGTTTGCTACGCAAACTCCCGGGGAGGTGGCGCAGCACTTCATCTCCTTGTAAAGCCCCCCATGTGAGGACCTGCTGCGCAGTTCCGAGGGGTGCCGATATAATCGGCGGGGGGATTGTAAAACTGCCCGATTTGATGATCCTGCGAAATGATCGTATAAACAATCCCTCAGTCACAGCAAAGCTGTGACAGCTCCCTTTACACAAGGGAGCCTTTCCACCAGCTTTTTTCAACGCCCCCCTTGTGCAAAGGGGGGTGGCTCGCTGTAAGCGAGTCGGGGGGATTGTCTAAAAGCGTGCTTCTTCTCCTATTTTCTTTTACCGCGGCGGCTACGCCCACCTTTGTTAACAGGAAATTTTTTATTTGAAGCGCCCGCCTGCGAACGATTGTTAGACCTATCAGACTGGTTCTTAATTTTCTGGGTCTTCTGATTTCCTCCGGATTCTTTTCTGCTCCGGCTGGGACGAATCAGACAATCCGGACCGTATCCGATCAAATCCTCCCGCCCGCACCGGTGCAGGGCTTCCATCACCAGCCGGCGGTTTTCCGGTTTCCAATATTGCAGCAACGCCCGCTGCATCTGTTTTTCCTTATAATCTGTGGCAGTATACACTTTTTTGCCGGTTAGCGGATCCATTCCCGTATAATACATGACCGTGGAAGCTGTGCCGGGAGTGGGATAAAAATCCTGCACCTGTTCGGGAGACAGTCCGATTCGTTTGATATACAGTGCCAATTCCACTGCATCGGACAATCGGCTGCCCGGATGGCTGGACATAAGATAAGGTACCAGATACTGTTCCTTCCCCACCTGCTTCGTCAGCCGGAAAAACTTCTCCCGGAACCGGTCATATACACTGATATCCGGTTTTCCCATGCATCCCAGCACATGGGAAGTGCAGTGCTCCGGTGCAACCTTCAGCTGCCCGCTCACATGATCCTGCACAAGCTTTTTAAAGAAGGCATCGCTGCTGTCCTGCAGCATATAATCAAACCGGATTCCGCTGCGGATGAATACCTTTTTCACGCCGGGCACTGCCTCCACTGTCCGGAGCAGTTCTATGTACTCACCGTGATCCGCGTTCAGATGCTTACAAGGGGTTGGCACCAGACATCGCTTTCCCTGGCAAACGCCCCTTTCCAGCTGTTGCTTGCAGGCAGGATGGCGGAAATTCGCCGTGGGACCGCCAACATCATGAATATATCCCTTAAAATCCGGCATAGCTGCAATCAGCTCCGCTTCCCGGCGGACGCTTTCGATGCTTCTGCTGCGCACACTGCGTCCCTGATGAAAGGCAAGGGCGCAGAAATTACACCCGCCGAAGCAACCACGGTTATGGGTAATGGAAAATTTCACTTCGGAAATGGCAGGAACACCGCCGTCTTTGTCATACATAGGATGGACGGCACGCATGTAGGGCAATGCATACACCCGGTCCAGTTCCTCCTGCTCCAACGGGGGCATAGGGGGATTCTGCACCAGCATCCGATCCCCATAATATTCGGTTATAGCCTTGCCGCTGATGGCATCATTATTTTTATACTGAACAGCAAAAGCTTTCGCGTAGGCGGTCTTGTCCGTTTTCAGCAGATCATAATCAAAGGTTTCTTCCACTTTCGGATAATGGATTTCCTCATCCGCTTTACATAAATATGCCGTGCCGCGCACGTCCCGGATTTTCTTTACCGGCACACCTTTATCCAACAGTTGGGCGATACGCAGTATAGATTTTTCTCCCATGCCGTAGGACAAAATATCCGCCCGGCTGTCCACCAAAATACTGCGCCGCATCGCATTGCTCCAATAATCGTAATGGGCAAACCGACGCAGGGATGCTTCCAGTCCGCCGATAATGATGGGCACATCACCGTATGCCTCCCGGATTCGGTTGCAGTAAACAATTACCGCCCGATCCGGCCGCATTCCTGCTTTTCCGCCGGGAGAATAATAATCATATGTACGCTTTTTCTTAGAGACAGTATAGTGACTCACCATAGAATCAATGTTTCCGCTGGACACCAAAAATCCCAGACGGGGTTTGCCGAAGGTTTTCATTGTCTGGCAGCTCTTATAATCAGGTTGAGGTAGCATTGCCACCACAAAGCCAGCGTCCTCCAGAACCCGGCTGATGATTGCGGCACCAAAAGATGGATGATCCACATATGCATCTCCGCACACATACACAAAATCGGGCACATCCCGACCGGTATCATGCACCTCTTCCGGCGTTACCGGCAAAAATTTCATCTCCATTATGATGATCCTGCCTTTCTGTGGTTTGTATCATGGATTAAAAGAGAGAGCGGAGCAGCATTCCAAACTTAAGCCGCCTTTGTGCAAAAGGAGGTGGCGCGGCGTTAGCCGTGACGGAGGAATTGTCTGCATATACTGCCGATTTATAGATCCTGCAAAATGATTGTAGGACAATCCCTCAGTCACAGCAAAGCTGTGACAGCCCCCTTTGCACAAGGGGGCCTTTTAACGTAGGTATATGCTTCGCGGAGCGAGCCCCCTATGGAACCGCGTAGCGAATCCTCACACATGGGAGCCTGACAAAGCAGGCATCTCACTGGCAGTCCTCACATTCTTTATCCCGCTGCCGGTCAAACACGAGCACCCGACTGACAACATAGTTTAAAATTGTCACAATTACAAGTACCGGCAGGCGCACGATGTTTTTATTCCAATGGGCAACTTCTACAAGCAGAGTGAGACAAACGGTCTGCACACCAAATGAAAGCAATCGCCCGGAAATGAATTTAATCATTTCAAGCAGCATCGCATACCCACGTGCATGACTTGCAAACACATACCGCTTATTGGTGAAATAAGCAAACAAAACTGCTGCCACCCAGCTTATCGTCTGCGCTACCAGATAATGAACGGAAAACAAATTGCATAGAATATAATATACAATCAAATCTACGACAGTTGTCAGCCCGCCGAACAACGTATATAACAAAAGATGCTGATATTTCAATAAAAGCCGTTTCATTAAACGATTTCCGCTCCTTTTTAATTCAGTCTGTAAGCCTCCTCCCAGCAAAAGGGGGACGGCACGCAGCACAGTCTATAAGCCTCCCATGTGAGGACCTGCTGCGCAGTTCCGAGGTGGTGCCGATACAAGCACCCACTCTAAGCCCCCCTTGTGCAAAGGGGGGTGCCGATGCAATCGGCGGGGGGATTGTCTGCACATACTACCGATTTGCTGATCCTGCAAAATGATCGTATAAACAATCCCCCAGTCTCCGCTGCGCGAAGCCAGCCCCCTATGGAGCCACGCAGTGGATCCTCACACGGGGGCCTTTTAACGTGGGTATATGCTTCGCAACAACCCCATAGGGAGTCAAAACAATCTTCCCCTATATTTTGCACGGTACTGCACAGATTTATCCTTCCGGCAGATTTTCCACCACCGTCTGATACTCTTCCCGGCTCATAAGAAGATTGAGCGCCGCAAGCAACGCCTTCGGTGTCATATCTCTGGGGAGGGACAGCGCACTGCACAGCAAATTTCTGCGCGCCGTGCTTCCTTCTGTTCCCGTCAGCCTATCTGCAAAAAAATCTGCTTTGGTAATCGGATCCCGCTTTTTTTGCAGGACAGCATGCCGATCTGCAAATTTTTCAAATAATTCCCGCAGCAGCGCCGCATCCATCCCTTCTACGCCAAGCGTGCCCGCTTTGGACGGGGATTTTTTCCGTTTTTCTTTCCCGGCAATTTGCGGTATATATAAATTGTATATCTTATCCGGTTCTACAAAAGATTGAATATGGGAGCGAATCACCCCGCCCGCACCGTCACTGTCTGTTAAAATAATAATTCCGTTTTTGGACAGAGTGCGCAGCAGCGCCCGTTTTTCCCGGTTGTTGAATACACCAAATCCTTCCGTTGTAAGGATCGTCGCATCAATAACGGAGGATAGCTTGATCTGGTCGTATTTTCCCTCTACCACTACCGGTATGGAAATCGGAATTTTATGCACGGCGCGCACCCCCTGCTTTCTTTGCCGGGATTGTGCAAATGACCCGTTCCAAAGCAATATAATCCAGCCTTGTGCTTTTGAGAAGCACATCTGCTTCTCTGCACCGCCCTGCGGCGGCAGCAAGCCGTGCAGGTTCCATTCCCCGCACAGCGGAAAGATACAATCCCGCCCGATAGGTGTGCATTTTGAGTGCAGACGCTACGCCCGCCTGATCGTATCCTGCTGCGGCAAGGCGGCTGACCGTCAGCATATCGCAAATGGCTTTTGATACGGATGCCAGTGCAGCAACAGCGCTGATCTGATTTTTCTTATAATAAGAGAGAACGGACAGCGCCCGCCCACGATCTCCTGCTAAAACTGCATTGGCAAGGGCAAAAGCGTCCTCCTCCTGGACAGCGCAAGTGACAGATTGGATGTGAGACGGTTTCAATGCACAGATCCCGTTTGCCTGTGCATATGCAGCAAGCTTGTCCAATTCTCCGGACAAAATATACATATCCTTGCCGCATCGCTGGAGCATGGCATCGGCGGCCTGCTCCGTCATGGAAACGCCGGAACGTTCCAGTCGGCGTGCCATCCATTTTTTCAGTTCTCCCGGAGGATATGCCGCCATATTCACCATGGTGCAAACTGTTTCCAATTTTTTATATAGGGGAGATGGCTTTCCCCGTTCCGGCTTACCCGGATCAAAACCGCCGGCAGGGGGAGTGAGCAAGCACACGGTGCTGCTTTGATCCACCTTTGCAAGAATTTCCATAAGCTGCTTTTGCCCCGGTGCACCGAGAGTGTTCAGATTTGCCATATACTGAATGAACACCCTGTCCCCCATTACAGGAACTGCCAGTACAGCCTCCTGCAAATCGTCCAGATCGGGGGCATCTGCGCCCATAGTATACATGTTGAAAGCGGCAAGGGTTGCATCGTCTGACAAAGTAAGTGTTTGGGCACGTCCGGCATAAAACCGCTTTAAATAATCTTCTTCTCCATAAAGAAGATACGTACCGGCAAGTCCGTTTTTCATTTCACGCCGGAATGCTGCTTCCGTCATGGTACCGCCTCCTTTCTGATTTAGATGAAATCGTTCGCAGTGCATTTACGTTAAAGCCTCCCCCAGCAAAGGGGGGCAGCGCGCAGCTACCACCTCACCAAAGCCCCCCTTGTGCTGGAGCCGCGCAGCGGATCATAGGGTGGCGGCGCGGCTGCAAACTCACACCATACCCTAAGCCTCCCCCCAGCAAAGGGGGGTGGTGCGGCAAACTGCTCTTATCTCAGCGCCCCCCTTGTGCAAAGGGGGGTGGCTCGCTTAAGCGAGTCGGGGGGATTGTCTGTATATACTGCCGATTTGTAATTTCTGCAAAATGATAAAAGAAACAATCCCTCAGTCATGCCAGCGGCATGACAGCTCCCTTTACACAAGGGAGCCTTTTAACGTGAGTGCTTGCTTCGCGGGAGCCAGCCCTCCCTTTTTGCCTGGGGAGCCTTTTTAGATTTTGCTCCACAGGAGCTCCCTTTACTGGGGGGAGGCTCACGCGCCCACCCCTATGGATCACTGCGCAAATCCTTGCATGGGAGCCTTATTCCTCTTGCACGTCCCCGCTCTCCGGACGCACACGAATCGTCATTTTTGTCCGCTGGGTAATCATTCCCCGCAGCTCCACTGCATAATCCAACTCCAGAGTTCCGCCGGTTTCTTCCATATTATTTTCGATTTTCCTTCCGATCACACACAGATCCACCTGTCCGAAAGGCGTATCATATGTACTGTACTGCCGTACATTCGGTTCCACTGTGAAAACAGTGTTCATATCTCCGCTGCGGCTGACTGTAATATGACTGCTGCTTCCCTTTGGAAAAACAAGACTAACTTTTGTCGGTGCTGCACCTTCCTCATCCTCTATCGTTTCTATATAGGTCAGATGCAACAGACCTTCCTGCAGAGACAGTGTTCCCTCGCTGAAAAGGGTGCATGCACCGCTTTCTTCCGATGCAGAATGTGCATGGGGCAGAGCATCGTCTTCTTCCAGATCGTCAAAGCCATCTGCTTCGCTGGTAAAGAGACTTTCCTTTCCCATGTTGCGCTGGTGGCTTTCCACTTCGATGATTACAGCCAGACCTTCCTGCGCCTCTTTTTCCTCTGTCTCATATTCAAAAATCGGCAAGTCCACTCCACCCCTCTCCGTATTTTGCAGGATTACAAACCGCAACAGCCGGAGAAAACTCCGGCTGCCTGCGTCATTATTCTACCGCTTCTTTTTAATAGGATACCACATTTTCCGCTTTTTTGCAAGAGAATCGGTCATTTTTTTGCATATACCATATTACGGGAAATAAGGCGTTTCATTCGATGTGTATCCGTCCGGCATCACATAGGGACGGATATACTGGATAGTGAAGTCCACACCCCAGGAACCTTTTGCCTCTTTCCAGTATTCCGAGTGCGGCTCTATAGACAGCATACCGTCATATCCTTTGGTATACAGCATATCCATGACAGCGCCCCAGTTTGTCTGATCCAGTCCTGCCGGGGGATCATCATACCGCACGCCGTCTATGTACAGAGAGCCTTTAATGTGGAAATGAAGAATTTTATGTCCCCAATCCCGCAGCTCCCGCAGGTAGTTGCGGTCGCCGCCGTGGGCAAAGCAGTGGGACACATCATATTTGATACCAAGCTCCGGCAGTGCGCCCAGCACAATTTCCCATGCCTTATCATCATATACAAAATTGTTCCAACCGCAGTTGTACACAGCGATTTTTACACCCAGCGGACGTGCAAAATCCAACAGTTTTCCAAAGTATTCAATTGCACGCTGGCAGTTTTCATAGTAGGACATGGACTCCACCCGGTTGCAGCCGCAGTTGAATACCGGACAGCCTATGATGGACGCTGCTTTGATAATGTCCATGTCCTCCTGCAGCATTTTTTCGATGATATTGCCTTCCTCGTCCAGCCGGATTGCGCCCCAGCGTCCGGTTGAGCCTACGGGAATCCCGTATTTTTTGCTGAGTTCTGCTATCTCCGGCGCTTTTTCCAAAAACGCCTTGCTGTCGCTGTAATAATTCACACAGAATTCAATAGCATCCAGCCCTTTTTCCTTTACGTACCGGAACCCTTCTTCGTTCCAGCCGTTGATGATTCCAAGCTTCATGTTTATACCTGTACCTTTCTTTGTATATACGTTGGGTTTTGCAGACTTTGTAAGTCCCCTTGTACTGGAGCCGCGTAGCGGATCCTAGGGTGCTGTCGCGATAGCACCCTACTTTTATAGGCTCCCTTGTGCAAAGGGAGCTGGATCCGCGAAGCGGAGACTGAGGGATTGTTATACGATCATTTTGCAGGAATTACAAATCGACAGTATGTGCAAACAATCCCCCCGCCGATTGCATCGGCACCCCCCTTTGCACAAGGGGGGCTTAAGTTGGTGTGGTTTGCCGTTCCGCACAAGGGAGGCTTTTGTTTGGTTGGAGCCACGCAGTGGATCCTCACAAGGGAGCCTATAAAAGTTGGGTGCTGCACAGGAGAGCCTTCTTTTCTACTCCCCTTCACTCACGGATCTGTCCGTTGCCGCTGATGATGTACTTTTTCGTCGTCAGCGCGCTCAACCCCAGAGGACCCCGCGCGTGCAGCTTCTGGGTAGCAATGCCAACCTCTGCGCCCAGTCCGAAGCAACCGCCGTCTGTAAACCGGGTGGAAACATTCACATATACGCAGGCAGACTCCACCGCACCGGTGAAATAGGATGCGGCATTCATGTCCTTTGTAATAATCGCTTCACTGTGGTTGGTGCTGTACCGGTTAATGTGCGCCACCGCTTCCTCGATGGACTCTACCACCTTAACCGCCACAATCAGATCGTCATATTCCGTTGCCCAGTCCGCCTCGTCTGCCGGGTTTACATCAATAATCTTTATCGTCTCCGGACAGCCCCGCAGCTCCACGCCCCGCTTTTCCAATTCCTGCTTGATCCGGGGCAGAAGCCCCGCAGCAACGTCTCTGTGTACCAGAATCGTTTCAATGGCATTGCATACGGACGGACGGGAGGTTTTCGCATTGACCGCAACAGACACCGCCATGCCCGGATCTCCGTCCCTATGAATATACAAATGGCAGTTTCCCGCACCTGTTTCGATCACGGGAACTTTGGCGTTTTCCACTACATTCTGAATCAGCCCCTTGCCTCCCCGGGGGATCAGCACGTCAATCAGTCCCCGCATTTCCATCAGCGCCTGTGCACCGGCACGGTCCGTGAAGGGAATCAGGGAAACGCATGCCCGGGGCAGACCGCAGGATTCCAGCGCGTCTCCCGCTGTTTCAGTAATAGCGGTATTGGAGCGAATGGCTTCCTTGCCACCCCGAAGCACCGCCGCGTTGCCGCTTTTGATGCACAGCCCGGCAATATCCGCACTCACGTTGGGGCGGGACTCAAAAATCACACCCACCACGCCAAGGGGTACGCGGATATGCTTGATTTCCATCCCGTTGGGACGGCTCTGCACCGTTCCCAGTCCAATGGGATCCTCCTGCATGACCAGGGCTTCCATGGCACAGGCGATTTCCTCCAACCGCGCCGGGGTGAGCAGCAGCCGATCCATCATTGCGACAGACAAGCCGTTTTCCCGCGCCGCTTCCATATCCGCTGTATTCGCAGCAAGGATTTTCTCCTGATTTTTCCGCAGAAGTGCTGCAAACGCAGTGAGCACACCGTTTCGGACTTCTCCGCTGGCACGTGCCAGCGCCGGTGCCGCAGCCTTTGCTCCCTCGCACAATTTTTTTACTTCTTCATAAATATCATGCATCGTCTCACCTCTTTTTGGATGCTGCAAAATAAGTTCCGATCTTTTTCCCGTCTATAATGCTGTATAATATGGACGGATCCTTGCCGCTGAGCAGGAGCATGGGAATTCCCGCCGCGCCGGCAATCTCCGCCGCCTGCACTTTTGTTTCCATTCCGCCGGTTCCCAGCGCGCTGCCTGCGCCGCCTGCACTTGCGCGGACCGCATCGGTAATTTCATCTATTCTGGAAAGGAGTTTTGCATCCGGATTTTTTCTGGGATCGCTATCATACATACCGTCCACATCGGAAAGGTTGACCAGCAGATCCGATTCACACACAATGGCAACATAGGCGGATAAGGTATCGTTCCCTTTAAACTGGAGTCCCTCGTTGCTGACAGAGTCGTTTTCGTTGACAATCGGCACGCAGCCAAAATCCAGCAGCCGGTTGAAGGTATTTTTGATAATCTGCAGCCGGTTCGGATCGTCCACCACATCCCGGGTCATGAGAATCTGCCCCACCTGATATCCATACATGGCAAACAGCCGCTCATACATGCGCATCAGCTCTGTCTGACCAACTGCTGCCAGCGCCTGTTTTTCATCCAGCGGACGGGGATGGATATCCATGCCCAGCTTGGCAGTTCCGGCAGTCACGGCACCGGAGGATACCAGCACCACTTCTCTGCCGGAATTCTTTATATCCGAAAGGGTGCGGACCAGTGTTTCCATACGGCGGATATTGAGCCGCCCCGTCTTTGCATGGGTCAGCGTGGAGGATCCGATTTTCACGGTGATCCGGCGACATCTTTGTACGTTGTCCATTCCTTTGTAAAAATCTCCATTTTTTAAAAAAATTTACGAAATGTATTCAATTTCACCTGATAATATATTATAATGGTATGAATACATATATTCCGGTTTCTTCCGGGGAAAAGATTGGTATACTCCAATCATTATACTATCAATTTCACGGGAATTCAAGGAAAACCGGCAAAAAATCAAAGGACGGACAGATTTATGGAAAAGAAAAAATATGATGTTGTCATCGCAGACGTGGAAATGGCGATTATCTCTGACGAACGGGAAGATTTTGTAATGCGGCTGGTAAACGATCTGGATCAGAAAATCCGGGAAATCACACTCTCCAGCAAACGCTGCTCTAAAATGGATGCTGCGCTTCTTGTGGCGCTGGATACAAACAGCGAACGGCTGAAAGCGGAAAAGCGGATTCGGAATCTGGAAGCGCAAATCGGCTTGTATGACGCAAATCTGCGCCGTCTGCGTGAAGAAAATGCAAAACTGAAGGAAATCATGCTCAGCGGAAAAAACGCCCCGGCAGAGGAAGCGGCAGAACAGGAGCCGGAGGAAGAAGCACAGCCGGATATAGAACAGCTTGACATGACCCAGGCGGAGCCGGAAGAAGCAGCCGCAGAAGAAGAAACAGAAGTACAGGCCCAGCCGGAAGTGCAGCCGGAAAAAGCCCCTGAAGAGAGCGCCGACAGAGGAGACAAGCTGCGCCAGATTGAAAGCCTGCTCCGAGGCAAAAACAACGGATAAATGAAACATTCCTTGCCCGAACTGCTTGCACCCGCCGGAAATATGACTTCCTTAGAAGCCGCCATTGATGCAGGCGCAGACGCAGTTTATTTTGGGGCGGACGCGTTCAATGCCAGAATGCGGGCGGATAACTTCAAATCTGAAGAAACCACGCGGGCGCTGTCTCTTTGCCGCGCATTTGGTGTGCAGGCTTACATCACGCTGAACACCCGACTGACCGACCGGGAACTGCCCGAGGCAGTCTCCCTCGCCCGGCGTTTGTGGGATGCAGGTGCGGACGCATTCATTATAGCGGACGCAGGACTTGCGGCGCTGCTGCGGGAGCAAATTCCCGGCGTGCAGCTCCACGCCAGCACCCAAATGTCCGCTCACACGGAATTCGATGGGGCGGCATTGGAAGGGCTGGGATTTTCCCGCATGGTATGCCCCAGAGAACTCTCTAAGTCTTCCCTCGCCCGCCTGTGCAGCCGCTCCCCCATTCCAATAGAAATGTTTATTCACGGCGCCCACTGCGTATCCTTTTCCGGGCAGTGTCTGATGAGCGCAGTCATGGGCGGCAGAAGCGGAAACAGGGGTTCCTGCGCCCAGCCATGCCGACTTCCCTATACATTGGGCAAGAAAAACGGGTATCCCCTCAGTCTGCGGGATCTGTGTCTGGCGGGGCATATTCCGGAAATTCTGGAAACAGGCGCCGCCAGTTTGAAAATTGAAGGGCGGCAAAAATCTGCGGAATATGTGTATACGGTGGTTTCCGTTTACCGGAAGCTGCTGGACGAGGCACGGGCAGCAACCCCCGATGAACTTGCTCTTTTGGAATCGGCATTCAGCCGCAGCGGATTCACCGACGGATATTTCAGGGGCACCTATAAAACTATGCTGGGCGTGCGCACGCTGAAGGATTTTCACGAAAGTCAGCCGCCTGTATACGGTGGGCTGTCCCGCCGGGTTCCTGTAAATATAACATTGCATATACAAACCGGCGCGCCGGCAGTGCTGACTGCCGCATCCCCGGAAAAAACGGTTACAGTTTATTCAGACGCGGCACTCGCGCAGGGAGACGTACCGCCTCCCGATGCGGATGCTGCCCGCAAAAATGCAGGGCGGCTGGGTGCAACGCCCTTTACCCTTGCGTCCTTCACCTATGAATCGGACGGAAAAGCGTTGTTCACTTTGTCTATGCTGAACCGGCTCCGCCGGATGGCTGTAGACGCGCTGCTGGCTCCGCCGGCACGGGAAAAAATGAAACAAATACCAAAAATGAGAGTTCACGCATGTGTACAAACAAAGCCCATATACACTGCATCGTTTTTGTCTCCCGCACAAATTACACCAGCAGCACGGGCGTTTTTTGACGAAATATATCTGCCCTATTCTGCGCCGGCACAGGATACGGGCATAGAACTCCCGCCATTTCTTTTGGGCGAAGATTTTGAAGCGGTATGGAAAACGGCAAAGCTTGCGCCGTACGTATTGGTGCACACGCCGGGACAGCTTATGGAGGCGGTACGGCGTGGCGTTCCCACACGGGCGTCTCTTCGGTTCAACACCTACAACAGCGAAACTGCCGCGGTATTGGCAGCGGCAGGCGCAGACTGCGTATATCTTTCGCCGGAGCTAACCCTTCCCCAGATGCGGGACCTGCAAAGTCCCGTTCCCAAAGGCGCGGTTGTATACGGCAGACTGCCACTGATGCTTACCGTCCGGTGCGCCGTGTCCGGCGGCTGCCGCAGCTGCGGCAAGGACTGCGGCGGTATCTTACAGGATCGGCGGGGCGTATCATTCCCTGTAACCGGCACGGAGAAATGCGGAAACATCATCTGGAACAGCGTGCCAGTCTACATGGCAGATCGGATGGATGCGGTGAAAAGCGCAGGGATCACACGGATGCATTTTCTGTTTACTACAGAGGATGTTGTCGGCTGTGATCGGATCATCCGGGCATATCAGGAAGGCACCGCGCCGGGGAGTGCGATATATAGAATGAAAAAATGAAGGGGTAGCAGAAACTGAAAGGCTCCCATGTGAGGATCCACTGCGTGGCTCCATAGGGAGCTGGCGCGTGCCTCCTCTATAAGGCTCCCTTGTGCAAAGGGAGCTGGCACAGCTTTGCTGTGACTGAGGGATTGTAATACTATCATATTGCAGGAAATACAAATCGCCAGCATGCGCAGACAATCCCCCCGCCGATTGCATCGGCACCCCCCTTTGCACAAGGGGGGCTAAGAACGGGTGCTTGCTCCGCGACAGCTCCCTTTGGTGGGGAAAGTCCAATAACATATGTGCTATCCCAAATAAAAAATGAGGTTTTCAGGCAATGGAAGAAAAAAATGTACATCTTCGGGTAAAATATTTAAAACCGGGTATGGAACCGCTCCAATATATTGACGGAAAATCCGACTGGATTGACCTGCGCATCTCGGAAACAGTGACGATGCAGGCAGGCGAATTCCGTCTCCTGCCTCTGGGCGTGGCGATCGCCCTCCCAGCAGGGTATGAAGCCCATGTAGTCCCCCGTTCTTCCACCTTCAAAAACTTCGGCATTATACAAACAAATCACATGGGTGTGATTGACGAATCCTACTGCGGGGACGGGGATCAGTGGTACATGCCTGCCTATGCCATGCGGGACACGGTAATTGAGGAAGGCAGCCGCATTTGCCAGTTTCGGATCATGCGCCACCAGCCACCGCTTACCTTTGAAGCGGTGGACAATCTTGGAGGACCAAACCGGGGCGGCATTGGTTCCACCGGGAAGAAGTAAGTACTAACGCAGAAAGGCTCCTGCGAAGCATATACCCACGTTAAAAGGCTCCCCCCAGCAAAGGGAGCCGTTGCGACGCGCCAAACCCATCAGCTTAAGCCCCCCTTGTGCAAAGGAAACTGGTTCGGCGCAGCTCCCCACTTAATAAAAGGCTCCCCCCAGCAAAGGGAGCTCCCGCGGAGCGGGTGAGGGATTGTCCTATGCTATCATTTTTGATAACCTACAAACAAATCGGCAGCATGTGCAGACAATCCCTCCGTCTCGCCTACGGCGATCCACCCCCCTTTGCACAAGGGGGGCTAAGAGTAGGTGCTTGCATCGGCACTCACTCGGAACTGCGTAGCAGGTCCTCACAAGGGAGCCTACAAAATTTGTGCAAACCGAAAGAATACCCATAACGAAAGCGTACTATTATGACTGAAAAACTCATCCTTGCTTCCGGATCTCCCCGGCGGCGGGAAATTCTTACAATGGCAGGATACCGGTTCACTGTTCTTTCGCCGGATGCGGACGAAAGCGCGCCGGGACTTTCCCCGGCGGAGCTGGTGCAGGAATTGTCCCGACGAAAAGCTGCGGCAGCCACAGCCGTTGCGGGGTCAGGATATGTGATACTTGCTGCGGATACGGTAGTGGCTCTGGATGAAAAAATTCTGGGGAAACCGAAAAATGCAGCGCACGCGGCAGAGATGCTGTCCATGCTGTCCGGCAGAACCCACACCGTATACACAGGCTTCACCATATGCGGGGAAGCCCCCGCTGGCAAATATCGGATGCAGAATCTGCTCCACGATACATTGTCACACGAGGATAAGGATATCACTACTTCTTTCGAAGCAAATTGCGGGAACCCCCCCGCCGGCAAATATCCATCCATCACCCATGCAGTCGCCGCGCAGGTTACCATGCGGGATATAACAAAAGAGGAAATAAACGCCTACGTCGCTACCGGATCCCCGCTGGATAAAGCGGGTGCATACGGCATTCAGGAATCGGCAGGCATGTTTGTGCAAAGCATTAAAGGAGATTACTACAGCATTATGGGACTGCCCATTTGTCCGATATCCGTGACTTTACGGGATACTTTTGGGATCGTCCCTGTGCTTTAAAAATACAACGTGAAAAACCGGGAAAGGTATAATATATTATGAGTAAAAACATTGGAATTGATCTGGGAACTGCCAACACCCTCGTCTACGTGCGAGGCAAGGGAATCGTTTTACGGGAACCGTCTGTGGTGGCGGTCGAACAGCGGAGCAAAAAAGTGGTTGCTGTGGGCAACGCGGCAAAGCTGATGCTTGGCAAAACCCCCGGTTCTATCATCGCCATGCGCCCTATGAAAGACGGCGTTATTGCAGAATTCGACTTTACCACCGCCATGCTGCGGGACTTTTTCAAACGCACTGCCGGATCTACTGTTTTCAGTCATCCCCGGGTGATCGTCTGCATCCCTTACGGCGTTACGGAAGTGGAACGGCGCGCGGTGGAAGATGTGACACTGGAAGCAGGCGCACAAAGCGTTGCGCTGATTGAAGAACCCATCGCCGCTGCAATCGGCAGCGGACTGCGGGTGGAAGACGCAAAAGGCAGTATGATCGTAGACATCGGCGGCGGCACCACAGAAGTAGCGGTCACCAGCCTTGGCGGAATCGTTCTTTCCACTTCCCTGCGGATTGCAGGAGACGAGCTGGACGAAGCGATTGTCAACTATATCAAAAAGCGTTACAACATCCTGATCGGTGAAATCACCGCAGAGATGCTGAAAAAGAAAATCGGCAGCGTACATCCCGGCGTGGATCGGGGAACAATGGAAATCCGCGGACGCAATCTGCTCAACGGACTGCCCGCTATTATCAGTGTTACCACTGCGGATATCCGGGAAGCTATGCACGAGCAGGTGTTCCATATTGTGGAAGCCATTCGCACCACACTGGAAAACACCCCGCCGGAGCTGTCCAGTGATATCTATGACAACGGCATCACTCTTGCCGGCGGCGGCGCTCTGCTGGGCGGATTGGACGCGCTGATTACCCATGTGACAGGTATTAAAGCTACCATTGCAAAAGCGCCTCTGGACGCGGTAGCAGTCGGCATTGGCCATGTAATCGAAAGCATGGGCGACGCGAACGATATCGTACAATTCCGGGGCAGAAGCTCCCGATAAAAACCGAAGAATACTGCGAAAGGAGAGAACGGCGTGCGCAATTTTCTAAAAACCAGATTTTTTATTGTCATCGTTTTGGTAACGCTTGTGCTCACCATTGTTCCCACCGTACTCAGCGCCATGGGACTTCATTCCGTTGTTAAAGATGCCGCAATGTCTCTTCTGACTCCCATACAGGGACTGTTCACCGCCGCCACAAATGCGGTGGAAGGGTTCACCTCATATTTTACAGAATTTGACCGGATTGTGGAAGAAAACAACGAGCTGCGCTCTCAGATTGACGCTCTCCAGGATGAAATTTACAAATCCCAGGAGCTTTCCCAGATGAACGAGTGGCTATACGACTATCTGGAACTGAAACGGGAACGGACAGATTTCAAATTTGAAAGTGCAGGCGTTACCGGCAGAGAAAGCGGAAACTATATGACCGTGTACACGCTGGACAAGGGAACCTCCCACGGCGTGCAGAAAAATATGCCGATTATCAGCAGCAAGGGAATTGTAGGATATGTAACGGAAGCCGGCGTTGGCTGGTCCAAAGCGGTAACCATTTTGGAATCGGGGCAGGCGATTGGCGCATATGTGGAGCGCAGCGGCGCAGTAGGCGTTGTGGAAGGAGATTTTTCTCTTGCATCCGAGGGACTGTGCAAGCTGTCCTATCTCGGAGCAGACGCAGATGTGGAAGTCGGCGACCGGATTCTCTCCAGCGGATACGGCAGCGTATATCCCCGCGCTCTTGTAATCGGATACGTCAAGGAAATTGAAAAAGATCCATACAGCCAAGCCCTCAATGTGTACATCCAGCCGGCGGCGTCCTTGTCCGACGAAGACCGGTTTATGATTATAACAGAATATGACGCCTACACAGAATAACGGCGGAAGAAAAGGCGCTCCGCCCCGGAGAAACGGACAAGGAATCCCCGGGAAGGGACAGCGGACAGTGCCTGCAAGACCCCAGAATCGCCCGGTTCCCATGCAAAACAGGCAGCCCCGCCCCGGTCAGTCTCAGCGCAGACGAAAACCGGCGCCCCCGCCTACACTTGGGCAAGCGCTTGCAGCGGAACTGAAAGATATTCTGCAAAAGCTCTGGTATTACATTTATGAAAACGTAGAAAGCATTTTGAAAGGCATTGTCTGCGGGCTGTATCTTGTGCTGTTACTGATGCTGCAAACCACCTTTTTCGTAGAATTTGCGCCGTTCGGCGCCGTGCCGGATCTGCTTCTTTCCCTGACCGTGGCAATTGCCGTATCGGAAGGAGAAAAATGGGGAGCAGTATTCGGATTGATCGCCGCATCTCTTTCCCATATTGCAGGCGGCGCACCCGGACCGGTTCTGCTTCCTCTGCTGTATATGCCCGCGGGGTATTTCTGCGGAATCTGCGCAAAGGAATATCTGAGCGATTCCATCCCTGTGCGGGGAATCTACATTGCCGTCAGCGGCGCAGGACGGGGAATCATCACGGCAATTAGTGCCGCATGCATTCTGACTGCAAACCCGGCAGAAATTTTTCTGGACATTGTCGTTCCGGAATTTTTCTCCACAGCCCTTATGGCGCCTGGCATTTATGGATTGATTTATCTTTCCATGAAGCCGTTCCACAAGTCTCGCGCGGAACGGACGGAAAATTGAAAGGCTGTACGGAGTAAGTAAGGCTTCCAACAAAGGGAGCACGAAGCATAAACTATACAAAAGGCTCCCTTGTGAGGATCTTCTATGCAGTTTCGAGCGGGTGCCGATGCAAGCACTCACCAAACTAAAGCCCCCCTTGTGCAAAGGGGGGTGCCGATGCAATCGGCGGGGGGATTGTTTCGGTAGATTGCCGATTTATAGATTATTCAAAATGATAGTTTTACAATCCCTCAGTCACGGCTTTGCCGTGACAGCTCCCTTTACACAAGGGAGCCTTATGGAGGGAGTATGCGACGGCTCCCTATAGAGCCACGCAGTGAATCACAAGGGAACCTTACAAAATTCTACAAATTTAAACTAAGGAGGTTTTTATGAGCAAAAGAGAACATCTGGCAAGATACATATGCCTTGCCGCATTCTTTATTGTCGTCTGCCTGATTTTCATCGCCCGCCTAGTCAGTATACAAATCGCAGGGCAGGACTATTATACAGAAACCTCCGGACCCAAAACCTATACCCGCAAGGAGATCATCCAGGCACAGCGGGGCAATATTTATGACTGCAACGGAACCGCATTGATCTCGAACGTGTTTTCCTATAATCTCTATCTGGATGCAGGCAGTCTGCCCCGTTCGGCGGCAGAACGCAATGAGATCCTGCTCCGTATTGTGCAAACTGCCCGGGATAACGGTAGCGGAGACGCATTCACCATGCCGGATAATCCGTTCACCGTGGACGGTGATGTCGTATCCTTGGATAGCGAATTTATGAAAACCGTCTACGGCAAACGGCTGACAAAGCTGATTACCGATCTGAATTTCCCACCGGAAGATGACGGCTCCTGGGATGAGGAGGATCTTGCCGGCGCATATGAAGCGCTGCTGCTCCGATACGGTATTATCAACATCGAAGACAAAAAAACCATAGAAAATTATAACTCCGGGGACGCGGCGCTCCTGTTTTCCCTGCGTCTGGATATGGAACTGAACAATTTTTCCGCCACAGAACCTTATACCATTTTGACAGATATCCCTGTGGAACTGATCAGCCGGATTCTGGAGGGCTCCACCAGAGGCATCCGGGTATATAACGAATCCAAACGGATTTATCACTTTCCCGGTACCGCTTCCCATATTCTGGGGCGCGTAGGCAGAATTACCGCGGAAAACGCGGAGTATTACAAAGAGCTGGGCTATTCTATGGATGCAACCGTCGGCGTGGACGGTGCGGAAAAAGCCTTTGAAGAATATCTCCACGGGGTGGACGGCGAACTGACCGTTGTGGAAGACGGCTACGGAAATATACTGGAACAGTATGTGAGCCGGGAACCGGTGGCTGGACAGCATGTGTACCTCACTATTGACATCGAACTGCAAAAGGCGGCGGAAAAAGCCCTGGCGGACAACATCGCCCTGATCGCGGCAAAGGGCGCCGCGTCCGGCACACCCAATTCCGGTGAAGACGCCAACGCGGGCGCGCTGACCGCAGTGGACGCTAAAACCGGTGCGGTGCTGGCGCTGGCTTCCTGTCCTACCTTTGACCTTTCCACCTTTTCTGACACCTATAAGGATCTGATAGAGGATGAAAACGCACCCCTGTTCAACCGAGCATTGGAAGGCACCTACGCCCCCGGTTCTACCTTTAAACCCGGCGTAGCGGCGGCGGCGCTTCAGGAAGGCATCATCACCCCGCAGACAGAAATTCAAGACCAGGGGCAGTATAAATTCTATACAGACTACCAGCCAAAATGCTGGATATATGCACCGAAATACGGTCACCGTACCCACGGTTATGTCAATGTGTCTGAAGCAATTCAAGTATCCTGCAACTACTTCTTCTATGAAATTGGCAGACAGCTTACTATTACTAAAATCGACACATACTGCGAAAAATACGGACTGGGACAGCCTACCGGCATCGAGCTAAGTGAAAAAACCGGTATCCTTGCGGGACCAAAATACAGAGAAGCAAACGGAAAAATCTGGTACGATGGTGACACACTTCAGGCGGCAATCGGTCAGTCCGACCACCTGTTTACCCCCCTGCAGATCAGTATGTACCTGTCTACCCTGCTGGGCGGCGGAAACCGGATGAGTGCCCATATTTTAAAGGAAACAAAGGACTATTTCGGCAATACCCTGTATACGGCAGAGCCGAAAGTCATTGATTCCATCCACTTGGATGAGACTGTTGTGCAAACTGTGCGCTACGCCATGAAGGATGTTACGGAAAACGGCTCCGCAGCCCGGGTATTTGTCAACTACCCCATTGCAATCGGCGGAAAAACCGGTACCGCACAGGTGTCGGATACCTCTTCCGACAACGCGACCTTTATTGCTTTTGCTCCCTTTGACGATCCCAGTATTGTCGCTACCTGCGTCATCGAACACGGTGCAACCGGAACGGATGCGGGCTTTGCTGTGCGGGATTTATTCAACGCATACTTTTTCCCGGCGGATAGCGGGACAGGAGATGGAGATACACAATGATGAAAGAATCCAAACAGGCTGCCCGGCGCAGGGCGGCGGAAATCACGGAATTGCTTCGGCAGCGGTATCCGGACGCGGCATGTTCTCTGGACGCCGGCGAGGATCCCTGGCGGCTGCTGGTTATGGCGCGCCTGTCCGCCCAGTGTACGGATGAGCGGGTAAATATTGTAAGCGAAGGTTTGTTTGCGGCGCTGCCAACACCCCAGGCAATGGCGGACGCACCGCTGGAACAGATCGAGGGATTGATCAAATCCTGCGGGCTGTACCGGGGCAAGGCAAAAAGCATCCGGGACGCATCCAGAATTCTGTGCGAGCAGTACGGCGGGCAGGTTCCCGATACCATGGAAGCCCTGCTGTCTCTCCCTGGCGTGGGGCGGAAAATCGCCAATTTGATTTTGGGAGACGTGTACGGGAAAGGCGGCATTGTGGCGGATACCCACTGTATGCGCATTTGCGGACGGCTGGGATTTTATCCGGCTGACCGGAAAAATCCCCTGCTGACAGAAAAAGTCATGTCCGAGCTTGTGGAGACAGAAGAGCAAAGTGCATTCTGCCACCGGCTGGTCCTGTTCGGAAGGGACGTGTGTACCGCCCGTTCCCCGAAATGCGGGGAATGTCCCTTGCGGCAGCTTTGTAAACATACACCTGATAAAACAGAAGAATAAAAAAGGAGCACACATTGAAAAAAGAAAAAAATTGCCGGCTGGGCAAGGTTGGCGGACAAGCCGTTCTGGAAGGCGTAATGATGAAAAGCGGAGACAATGTGGCGCTTGCAGTCCGCAAGGAAGACGGAACGATTGCACTGAAGAAAAGCACCTTCGTTTCCGCAAGAAAGAAAAATAAATTCTGGAACATCCCCTTAATTCGGGGCTGTGTAAACATGGTGGAAATGATGCGGCTGAGTTTTTCCACCTTAAACGACAGCGCGCAAATGCTGGGAATCGACGACACCCAGCCGGAAACCAAATTTGAAAAATGGCTGGATAAAAAATTCGGCGACAAGCTGATGAATGTGGTCATGACCATCGGCATGGTGCTGGGAATCATTCTCAGCGTGGGACTTTTCATGATTCTGCCAAACGTTGCCACCATGGGGCTGAACAAGCTGGTCACCTCCGGCGGCGGCACCCTGCCCAGCTTTGTACAAAATCTGATATCCGGCTTGCTCCGCATCCTGATTTTTATTGTGTATCTGCTCCTGGTTTCTATGATGAAGGATATCCGGCGCACCTTTGAATACCATGGGGCAGAGCATAAATCCGTAGCATGCTATGAAGCGGGACTGGAGCTGACCCCGGAAAACGCAGCAAAATGCACCCGTTTCCACCCCCGCTGCGGTACAAGCTTTATCTTTGTCATTTTGATTATTTCCATATTGGTCACCAGTTTTATCAACTGGAACACCTGGCCCCAGTGGGCAATCATCGGTACAAAGCTGCTGATGCTGCCGGTCATTGTGGGCATCGGTTTCGAATTTCTCATGTTCGCCGGCAAGCATCCTAATCCCGTCACCCGGGTCTTGTCCGCGCCGGGTCTGTGGATGCAGCGGATCACCACAAAGGAGCCGGACGCATCCCAACTGGAAGTTGCGATCACCGCTTTGAAAAACGCCATGCCGAAGGAATTTCCCGAGATTCTGACAGAGGAAAATGAGCCGGAAGAATCCGGAGAAGCTACAGAAAATGACCCTGCATGAAATAACAGCGCGTCTGTCCGCCGCGGGTGTTGACAGTCCCCGGTTTGACGCGCTGGAACTGATTGTACATTTTGAAAAAATCAGCCGCGCGGCAGCGCTAACCGGCGGGAATTTTGAAAATCCGGATTTAGATCGTGCAGTGCAGCGGCGGTGCGAGCGTGAACCGCTTGCATATATTCTGGGTCAGTGGGATTTTATGGGACACACCTTTCGCCTGTCGCCGGAATGTCTCATTCCTCGCAGCGATACGGAGCTTCTCTGTTCCCTACTGATCCGTTCCCTCCCGGCAGGGGGGCGGTTCGCCGATTTATGTACCGGCAGCGGATGCATCGCCGTTTCCGCTCTGCTGGCGCGGGTGGATGCAGCGGGTGCGGCAGTGGAGCTGTATCCGGGTACTCTTACTGTAGCAGAAGAAAACGCCCGGCTCCACGGTGTGCAGGATCGGCTTGCACTGATCTACGCAGACATTCGCACATGGGAGCCGGAAGGCACCTTTGACTGGATCGTTTCCAATCCCCCGTACGTGACAATGGAAGAAATGGAGTCCATTTCCCCGGAGGTATCGCTGGAGCCTGCCCGCGCTCTTACAGATGGCGGAGACGGGCTGACCTTCTATCGGTGCATTTTTGACCGATATCCGAAATATCTGCGGGACGGCGGCGCCATTGCGGTGGAAATCGGCTGGCAGCAGGCAGACGCAGTCTGCGAAATCGCACGCGCCGCTGGAATGGAACCGACTGTGCTGCAGGATCTGGAAGGCAGGGACCGGGTTGTGTGTGCGAGAAAGTAAGTGTAAACTGAATAACTCCAGTAAAAGGAGATGCGCACAAAACTATTTTATTTACAAAGTTTCCCCTAGTAAAGGAAAGCGCACAGCGCAACTCCCCACTTAATAAAAACCTCCCCCCAGCAAAGGAAGGCGAGTTTTGTGCAACTCCCTACTTAATAAAAGCCTCCCTTGTGCAAAGGGAGGTGGCACGGCGGAGCCGTGACGGAGGGATTGTTTAAATAAACTGTCGATTTGCAGATTATTTAAAATGATAGAAGGGACAATCCCTCAGTCACAGCTTTGCTGTGACAGCTCCCTTTGCTGGGGGGAGCCTCAAGTAAGCATTGCGCGTCTTACCCCGTTTTACATAGTTTCATTAAGGAGAGCATATGGAGAACAGAATCATTCAAATAACAGACACCTCCATGCGCGATGGAGAGCAAACCCCGGGCGTTCGTCTGGGCGTGCAGCAAAAGGTGGAATTTGCCCGTCAACTGGAACGGCTGGGCGTAGATGTAATCGAAGCAGGATTTCCTGCCTCCTCTCCGGGAGATTTTCAGGCTGTTCAATCTGTGGCACAGACTGTATCAAACTGCACAGTCCAGGCGCTTTGCCGCGCAGTGCGAAGCGATATTGACACCGCCCTCCTTGCCCTGCGGGATGCAAAAAAGCCCTGTATACATATTTTTCTTGCATCCAGCCCCCTCCATCTCCAGTATAAATTAAAAATCACAGAAGAAGAAGCCCTCGCCGCCGTAGCGGACACCGTGGCATATGCGAAAAAATCCTGCCCCTGCATCCAATTTTCCCCCGAGGACGCCACCCGCAGCGACTTTGATTTCCTTTGCCGTATGATTGAAACGGCTCTGTCTGCCGGCGCAGACGGGATCAACATTCCCGACACAGTAGGCTACACCACCCCGGAGGAATTTTCTGATCTGATCCGCCGACTCCATGAGCGGATCCCTGCCCTGTCCGATGCAATTGTCAGCGTGCACTGTCACGATGATCTGGGACTTGCCGTTGCCAACAGCCTTGCAGCAGTAGGCGCAGGTGCGGCACGGGTGGAATGCACCGTCAACGGATTGGGCGAACGTGCCGGCAACGCGGCACTGGAAGAAATTGTAATGGCGCTCCATGTACGCAAGGATATTTTACACGCCTGCACAAACGTAAACACCCGGGAATTGGTGCGCACCAGCCGAATGGCAGCGTCTCTCACTGCCGTTGCCGTACCGCCGGGGAAATCCATTGTGGGACAAAACGCCTTTTCCCACGAATCGGGGATTCATCAACACGGGGTGCTTGCAAATCGGGAAACCTATGAAATCATGCGCCCAGCCGATATCGGGCTGGATAAAAACACGCTGATTCTTGGAAAACTCAGCGGCAGACACGCCTTTTCACAGCGGCTGGAGCAGCTTGGCTACGCGTTGGATGATAAGGGAATTGACGCGGCTTTTCACCGGTTCAAGGAAATTGCAGATAAAAAAACAGCCGTAACCGATGAGGATATCGGCGCAATCGTAAACGAATATCTGGACGGACTCCACGGCAAATATTGGCTGGACTCCTTCCAGATTCAGTCCGGCAACCATATCAAAGCAATGGCGCTCCTTTCCCTGCGGGACGGAGATGAAGTCTTTACGGAAGCCGCTCCGGGAGACGGACCCATCAACGCGGCATTCAACGCCATCGACCGGATCGCCGGGCGGGATGATATTGTGCTGGAAAGCTATTCCATCCGGGCGGTCACCGAAGGAACCGATGCGCTCGGTGAAGCACGGGTAAAAATATCCGCCGGCGGCGCGTCCTTTTCCGGGCGGGGCGTTTCTACAGATATTATCAAAGCAAGTATTAAAGCATATATCAATGCAGTCAACAAATGTGTGGCTGCCCAGGCAGAGGAAGGCTGAAATCCATGAAACTGGAAATATATGATTCTACCCTGCGGGAAGGGGAACAAAGCGCCACCGTCACCTTCACCTGGGAGGACAGACTTAAAATTATAAAGGAATTGGATCGGCTGGGCGTATCCTGCATTGAAACGGGAATGCTTACCTGTAAGCAGGATCTGGAATGGATTCGGCTGGCAGCCGCGCTGGAGCTGACAAACGCGTCCCTGTCCGTATTCGGTGCAACCCGCCATGCAGGGGAATGCGCCCGGGACAGTGAGCTGCTGCACCTGCTTGCAGATGCGCCTGTTTCCACAGCATGTATTTTCGGAAAAAGCTGGGGATATCAGGTAGAGAAAGTGCTGCGCACCACAAAGGAAGAAAATCTTTCTATGGTCCGGGATTCCATTGCCTATCTAAGGGATGCAGGCAAGCGAGTGATCTTTGATGCAGAACATTTTTTTGACGGGTATTCCGATGACGCGGACTATGCCATATCCGTTCTGCACACTGCATGGCAGGCAGGCGCGGATACGGTAGTCCTTTGCGATACCAACGGCGGCATGCTGCCGGACGTGATCGGCATGGCTGCGTCTGCGGCAGTTACAGCCGCAAAAGAAGCATCCCGGAAAACAGGACGGGATTGCAAGGTAGGCATTCACTGTCATAACGACATGGGGATGGCGGAAGCATGCTCCGTCAGTGCGGTGCTCAGCGGAGCTGTGCACGTGCAGGGTACAATCTCGGGCATTGGAGAACGGTGCGGCAATGCAAATCTGAACACCCTGATTCCGGTGCTCCAATTAAAGCTGGGATTTGACTGTATCGGAGAAGGACTAACGGGACTCACCGACACGGCACGCCGGATCAATGAGCTTGCCAACCGAACCTTTGACGAACGAGAGCCGTTTGTAGGGGGATATGCGTTCACCCATAAGGCGGGAACGCATATTGACGGGGTGATCAAAGCGCCGCGTTCTTTTGAACACATCGTTCCGGAGTCTGTGGGAAATATGCGCAATGTAATCATCAGTTCCCTGTCCGGTCGCTCCGCTATGGTAGAAAAAATGGCGCGGATTCTTCCCCATCTGGATCGAGAAAGTCCGGAAGTGGCCGCTGCACTGGAAGCGGTGCGCAAAAAAGAACAGGACGGCTATTCCTATGACGATGCGGAAGCATCTCTTCTGCTGGTAATCCGGGAAGCGCTTGGCATGCGGCGGCAATATTTTAAGGTTCCCCATTTTAAAGTGATGACCGACGAAGGGGGCGAGGCAACCGACAGCCTGCGCTCCACCGCAATGATAAAAGTATCTGTAGGCGGTGCGGAAGAACTGTGCGCCGCGGAAGGAAACGGTCCCGTAAACGCCATGGATACTGCCCTGCGGCAAGCATTGGGACGGTTTTATCCCGCCATTGAAAAGATGCACCTGACCGATTTTAAAGTGCGCGTGATCAGTGGAGGTACCACTGCCGCCGTGGTGCGGGTTGTGATTGAATCCACAGACGGCGTGGCAGTCTGGCGCACGGTAGGCGTTTCGCCGGATATTATCAGCGCAAGCTGGCAGGCCCTGCGGGATTCGGTAGAATATATGCTGGATCTCCGAAATGGGGAAAAAGAAGGATAAATTTGCAGGGACGAAAAGGCTCTGTGCATAAATATTATAACGCTCCCTTTGCTGGGGAAAGCCTACAATCAAACTCAAAGCCTCCTTTGTGCAAAAGGAGGTGGCATACCGTAGGTATGACGGAGGAATTGTCTCGCACATGCTGCCGATTTGTAGATTATCCAAAATGATAGAATTACAATCCCCCCGACATGCCTTTCAGGCATGCCACCCCCTCGGAACTGCGCAGCAGGTCCTCACATGGGGGGCTTTGGTGGGGAAGTAGGCTCCCTCTGCTGGGAAGCCTTATAAAATTTATACAAACTGTTTATATAACCAAGGAGCAACGATCATGCTGCATGATACCATAGCCGCTGTTTCCACCCCCTACGGAAAAGGGGGCATTGCCGTCATCCGCATCAGCGGAGACGAAACCCCTGCTGTGCTTCGGGGCTGTTTCCACACCTCTGGACCGGATCCTGTGGAAAATCCACGCCGTGCCTGCTTCGGTTCCATCGTTCTGAACGGTGAAACTGTAGATACCTGTCTGGTCACCTTTTTTGCAAACGGTGCGTCTTTCACCGGAGAAGCATCTGCAGAAATCAGCTGCCATGGGGGAACTGCTGTCACAGCCGCCGTATTGGAAGCAGTATTCCGCGCAGGCGCACGCCCTGCCCAGGCAGGCGAATTTACAAGGCGTGCTTTTTTGTGCGGCAAGTTATCCCTGGATCAAGCACAGGCTGTTGGACTTTTGATTGACGCAGACACAGACTCCCGCCGCCGTCTTGCCGCCGGTGCGCTGCAAGGCGCCCTGCGGGAAAAAACAGAAGGCATGCGTGCAAAACTAACCGCACTGCTTGCATCTCTTTACGCTACAATTGACTATCCGGAAGAAGATCTCGCAGAGCAAAGCACAGCAGAAATGTCCGCCGGATTTTCCGCCGTGACAGAGGAGCTGCATGCTCTGCTCGCCACCTACCGCACCGGAAGTGCAGTGGCAAACGGTGTGCAAACTGTAATCTGCGGTGCACCGAACTGCGGAAAAAGTTCATTATATAACCGGATTTTGGGGCAGGAGCGGGCAATTGTAACGGATATTGCCGGCACAACCCGGGATACCCTTTGGGACACCGCAGATTTCGGGGGAATCACTCTGCGTCTTGCAGATACTGCCGGACTGCGGGCGGAAGCAGAAACTGCGGATCTTGTGGAGCAAATCGGAGTGGAACGTTCCCGCCGCAATATAGAAGATGCGGAATTGATCTTTATTGTTTTGGACGGTTCCCGTCCTTTGGAAAAGCAAGAGGAAGAACTGCTGCGAGAGCTGAGTCAGCGCCAAGATGCAGTGAAAATCGCTGTGATCAATAAGACGGATTTATCCCCTATACCAAAACCGGATTTGAATATGATACAGTCAATGACAAACGAGACTGTGGTTTTGTCGGCGAAAACCGGGGAGGGAATGGACGCCCTTGCCAAAGCGGTTGCCGCGCAATATGAAACCCAGAATCGTTCCTATGCAGCCGCGCCCCTAATTTGGGATGCACGCCACAAAGCCACTTTGGAAGACGCTATATCCCTGCTGGAAACAGCAGCAGGGGCACTGATCGCCGGTGAGCCGGCAGACGGTGTTTGCACATTGGCGGAAGAAGCGCTGGCAAGTTTATCCATGCTGGACGGCAGAGGCGTTTCGGAAGAAATTGTATCGGAAATATTCTCCCGGTTTTGTGTGGGAAAATAAATAAAAGGATAAAAAGGCTCCCCCAGCAAAGGGAGAACGCCTCAGGTACTTATCAACAAAAAGCCTCCCCCCGGCAAAGGGAGGTGGCACATCAAGTTATCACCAAACTAAAAGGCTCCCTTGTGCAAAGGGAGCTGTCACGGCAAAGCCGTGACTGAGGGATTGTCTTTGCTTTCATTTTGTAATTCCTTCAAATCGGCAGTATGCGCAAACAATCCCTCCGAGTTTTGCTGCGCAAAACCCACCCCCCTTTGCACAAGGGGGGCTTTGGTGGGTGAAAGCTTGGCGATCTCCTCCCTTTGCTGTGGAGCCTTTTTTGTTTGTGCTGTGCAGGGGCTCCCTTTACTGGGGGGAGCTTTTGTTAGTACAGCATCGTGCGGCATACGGGAGCCTTTTGTCTGTACTTCCCTAAAAGAAATTTTTTCATTTCTACTTCTACAAAACTTTTCCTCTGATTTTTCCTTCTCTTCCATATAAAAAAGCGGAAAATCCCTTGACTGACGGCACTTTTGGGTATATAATAATTTATATGTATGCTTATATTCCGGCATCCCGCCGACTTTCATATATACCCTTAAAAGCCAGGCTTTCGGACCGTTTTGGCAGTATGCATATGATTTTGATTTTTGATTGATAAAAAGATCACTTGGAAAAGGAGGTATTGCATTGCCCGCTGTTGCAACTTACATAATTATTGCGGTTGTCGCTGCCATCGCCGGCATTGCGGTTGGTGTGCCTGTCGGCATTACCTACCGTAAAAGAATTGCTGAAGCACAGATCGGTTCTGCCGAACTGCAGGCAAAAAAAATTATTGCTGACGGAATGAATCAGGCGAAAGCAGACGCCGCTGCAGCAAAAAAAGAAGCCCTTATCGAAGCAAAAGAAGAAATGCTTCGGGCGAAAAATGAATTTGAGCAGGAAATCAAAGAGCGGCGCAGCGAACTGTCCCGTCAGGAACGCCGCGTCCAGTCTAAAGAGGAAACCCTTGACCGGAAAACCGATGCATTGGAAAAAAAGGACGAAAACCTGTCCAAAAAAATTGAGGAAAACGAGCGCGCTGCCGAGGATTTGCAGAATCTGAAAACAGAAGCACGTATGACTCTCCAGCGTATTTCCGGCATGACTGCCGAACAGGCAAAAGACAAACTGATTGAAGAAATGGTGGAGGAAGTCCGCCACGAGCAAGCCAAAAAAATGGTGGAGCTGGAACAGGAATTCAAGGATGAAGCGGATGATAAAGCCCGCAACATCATTGCCCAGGCGATCCAGCGCTGTGCCGCGGATCATGTTGCAGAAATTACAGTTTCCACTGTAACCCTGCCAAATGAGGATATGAAGGGTCGGATTATCGGTCGTGAAGGTCGGAATATCCGTACCATCGAAACCCTAACCGGCGTTGATCTCATCATTGACGACACACCGGAAGCAATCACAATTTCCAGCTTTGATCCTGTCCGCCGTGAGGTAGCGCGGATTGCACTGGAACGGCTGATTACCGACGGCAGAATCCACCCCACCCGCATTGAGGAAATGGTGGAAAAAGCGAAACATGAAGTAGACGTTGCAATCAAGAAAGCCGGTGATGCCGCTACCTTTGAAACCGGTATCCACGGTTTGGGCGGCGAGCTGGTTCGTTTGCTGGGTCGCTTGAAATACCGTACCAGCTACGGACAGAACGTGCTCAATCACTCTATCGAAGTATCGCTTCTTTCCGGCGTAATTGCGGACGAGCTTGGCGTGGACAATATGCTTGCAAAGCGCGCCGGTTTGCTGCATGATATTGGTAAGGCCCTTACCGCCGAGATGGAAGGTTCCCACGTACAGCTTGGTGTGGATATTGCAAGAAAGTATAAAGAAGGCAAGGACGTAATCCATGCCATTGAAGCCCACCACGGCGATGTGGAACCGCAGACCCTTGTGGCAATGATCGTGCAGGCTGCAGACGCGATTTCCGCCGCACGCCCCGGCGCGCGGCGCGAAAATCTGGAAAACTATATCAAACGGCTTACCAAACTGGAAGAAATCGCAAAGAGCTTTGAAGGCGTTGAAAAATCCTTTGCAATCCAGGCAGGACGCGAAGTCCGGATTATGGTAAAACCGGAGGTTGTTTCCGATGACCGCATGCCTCTTGTAGCACGGGATATCGTGAAAAAAATCGAAGACGAGCTGGAATATCCGGGACAGATCAAAGTACACATTGTCCGGGAAAGCCGCGCGATTGATTACGCGAAATGAGAACCCGACCCGTCAACAAAATTAAAAATTGCGGACGGATACCCTGGAACCTTGTTGTTTACACAATAAAAATAAAAATCCCTTCTCAATCGAGAAGGGATTTTTTATTTTTGCGGCTGCACAAACTTTGCAAGGATCCCATGTGCAAATCACACCAAACAAAACCCCCCTTATGCTGTACCAATAAAAAGGCTCCCTTGTGCAATACCACCAAATAAAAAGCCCCCCTTGTGCAAAGGGGGCTCCCGCGAAGCGGGTGAGGGATTGTTATACAATCATTTTGGATAATCTTCAAATCGACAGTATATACAAACAATCCCCCCGTCACAGCAAAGCTGTGACACCCCCTCGGAACTGCGCAGCAGGTCCTCACATGGGGGGCTTTGGTGGGGAAGGAGGCTCCCTTTGCTGGGGGGAGCCTACAAAAATTGGATGTTATCGCGACAGCTCCCTATGGAGCCACACAGTGGATACTCACAAGGGAGCCTTACAAACTTTGTACAAACTTACAACAAATATCCTATTCCACAGAGTTTTCCAAAGCTTTTGTGGAAAACCGGTGGGAAAGCATGTTCCGTTGACAAACTGCACATTGTAATGTAAAATAAATCTATCTTCTAAGGAGAATCAACCGTGGAAATTTCAAAAAATCACAGCGTATGTTTTACCGGGCACCGCCAAGTATTGGGAAAACATACCCACATACTCCCCATTCGGCTGGAAAAAACAATAATAAATCTGATCCGCTTGGGCTACAACAATTTTATTGCCGGCGGTGCAGTGGGATTTGACATGATTGCGGCAGAGACCGTTCTTTTGGCGCGGGAATATAATCCAGCAATCACGCTTTTTCTTGCGCTTCCCTGCCGGAATCAGACTGCACGCTGGAAAAATCCTTCCGATATAGAACGATACAACCGTCTGCTTGCACAGGCAAACGATATCCACTATATTCAGGATGCATATTCCAGCACATGCATGCACAAGCGCAACCGCTGGATGGTAGATCACAGTGCAGTCTGCGTGGCATATTTGAATGATACGGCGCGTGGTGGCACTGCTTATACCGTAAATTATGCAAATACACAGGATTTGCCTGTAGTCAATTTGGCAAGCAGCAATTATTTGGAAGCATTTGGAGAAGAATAAAAAATAATAAGCTTTCACCAAACAAAAAAGGCTCCAGCAAAGAGAGCTGTCACAGCAAAACATATTAGTAGAAGCCCCCCTTGTGCAAATCCCACCAAACAAAAGCCTCCCTTGTGCAAAGGGAGGTGGCGCGGCGTAAGCCGTGGCGGAGGGATTGTCTGCACGAACTGCCGATTTGTAGATTATCTAAAATAATAGCAGGGACAATCCCTCAGTCGCTATCGCGACAGCTCCCTTTACACAAGGGAGCCTATAAAAGTTGGGTGCTATGCTATCGCGACACCCCCCTTTGCACAAGGGGGGCTTTTGTTTTCTACTCTTTCCCGTTAATATGTTGGACTGTCCAGCCGCCATGCGCCGTTTTCATAGATCATTTGCACTTCAACCACAGTATCTTCTTTTCCGTCTACATAGGATTGCACTTTCACTACCGCGCTGTTTCCCTTTTTGCTTACAACCTGCACATCCGTACCGTATGTCCGGGTATCTATGACGGTGAAATCCTTGCGCACTGCAAGGGTTCCGCTTTCCGTTTCCATATACCGGGCATAAGTGGCTGTTGATCCCTCATCGGAAATGCCGGTAAACGCCATTTCATAGAGATATGCGCAGTACGACTCAGAATAAACCTTTTCCGTTGCTTCTTTGATTCTGTCTACAGAATCGTATCCGGTACTTTTATCTACAGGCAGATACTGCAAAAGACTTACGCTTGTTTTAATTTCCCGTGCGAACGCCGCCGCAGCTTCGCTGTCCTCTACCACTGCTGCAAGTCCCTTTCCAAAGTAAATTTCATTGACAGGAATACTTTCTGCAATCAGATCTGCCGCAGCTTCTATAATTTCATCATCGGTAAAGGCAGACCCACCGCAACCTGCCAAAAGAAAAATCATACAGGCAGCTGCAAGCAGAGATACAAACTTTCTTTTCATGCTAAAGAATCCCTTTCACATGTATGCAAACTTATACTTCACTTTCTCCGGCAGGACCTTCTGTTTCCGCGTTTTCCGCAGTTTCAGATACAGCTTCATCAGATTCTTCTGTTTCCGCTTCCTCATCCTCTTCTATTTTCTCTGCCACAGCAAAGCTTACAATAGAAGCGTCGTCTGCAAGCCGCATTACCCGCACGCCGGTTGCACTGCTGCCCTTCAGCAGAGATACTTCCGAGGCGGCAATCCGGATCAGTGTACCAGTATCGGTGATGAGCATCAAATCTTCATCCTCCGTTGCGACTGCTACGCCGCACAGCTTACCGGTTTTTTCGGAAATACTTTGACAGCGCACACCCATATTGGGTCGGTTTTTCCGGCGGAAATTGGAGAAGGGTACCCGCTTGCCGATTCCCTTTTCCGTAATGGTGACCATATAATGGGTTTCCTGCCATACCGGATCATTTTCCACAATGACAGCGCCTACTACCCGGTCGCCTTCCCGCAGCCGGATACCGGTAACACCCCGGGAGGTTCTGCCCACGACCCGGACATCACTTTCCGCAAAACGTGAGCCTTGTCCGTCGGCGGTGGCAATCAGGATATCCGCATCGCCCATGGTTCTGTCCACAAAGATGAGATTATCTCCCTCATCCAGATTGATCGCAATTTTTCCGCCCTTGCGCTGATATTCGAATTCGCTGAGGGCTGTCCGTTTGATAACGCCTGCTTGGGTAACCATCACAAGATATTCATCACTGGCAAATCCCGCAATGGAAATAATGGCGGTGACGCTTTCGCCTTCCTCCAGATCCAGCAGATTGACAATATTGGTTCCCTTTGCTGTGCGGGACGCTTCCGGAATCTGGTATGCTTTTTTCGCAAACACCTTACCCCGGCTTGTAAACAGCAGCAGATAAGAATGACTGTCTGCAACGATAACCTTTTCCGTATAGTCTTCTTCCTTCATAGTGAGTCCGGCTTTGCCCATACCGCCGCGCCGCTGTGCTGCATATACATCCGCAGGCTGCCGTTTCACATATCCGGTCTTGGTCATCGTGATAATACACTTGTGCTGTTCGATGAGATCCTCAAGCTGGATTTCATCGTGAGATTCAACCAGCTCTGTCTTTCTTCCGTCTGCAAATTTCCGGCGGATTTCAGACAGCTCATCCTTGATAATTCCCTTCACTTTTTCAGGATCTGCCAGAATTCCACGCAGCTCTGCTACAGCCGCCGACAATTCTGCCAGTTTTTCTTCAATTTTCTGCCGTTCCAAGCCCGAAAGCCGACCCAGAGGCATAGATACTATAGCCTGTGCTTGCTCGTCAGAAAGACCCGCATTTTCGCTTCCTGCGAATTCAAGGAGTCCTTCCCTTGTGGAGATGTCCGCATTCTGGCTTCCGTCTCCCACAAAGCGGGCTTTCAAATTCTCTTTTGCGGTAGGCGTGTCCGGGCTGCTGCGGATAATGGAAATTACTTCATCAATATTGTCGATGGCAATTTTATATCCTTCATACAGGTGCGCTTCCCGCAGGGCTTTATTTAGTTCAAACTGAGTACGCCGGGTGATAACGCTTTTCTGATGGTCAATATATGCTTCCAGAATCTGCTTCAGATTGAGCACCTTCGGCTCGCCGTTCAGCAGCGCCAGCATATTGATGGCGCAGGTATCCTGCAGCTGGGTATATTTATACAGCTGATTCAGAATAATCTGACAGTTTGCATCCCGCCGGCATTCGATGACAATCCGCATACCGTGGCGTCCGGATTCGTCCCGGATTCCGGTGATTCCTTCCACCCGTTTATCCCGCACCAGATTTGCAATGGATTCCACCAGCATGGATTTATTCACCTGATAGGGAATTTCCGTTACGATAATCCGGTGCTTCTCTTCTTCAATATTTGCCCGGGCGCGCACCATAACCCGTCCCCGTCCGGTGGTATATGCTTCATATATGCCCGCGCTGCCGTAGATAGTAGCAGCTGTCGGAAAATCCGGTCCTTTTATGTACTGCATGAGCGCAGGAATTTCTGCTTCCGGATTGTCCAGAAGGAACAAGGTTCCGTCAATGACCTCGCCCATATTATGAGGCGGGATATTGGTTGCCATACCTACTGCAATACCGACAGATCCGTTGACCAGCAAATTGGGGAACCGGGCGGGCAGCACGGTAGGCTCCTTACGCCGGTTATCGAAGTTGGGCATAAAATCCACAACATCTTTTTCAATATCCTGCATCAGCTCGCTGGCAAGCTTGGACATGCGTGCTTCCGTATAACGGTATGCAGCCGCGCCGTCTCCGTCAATGGAGCCGAAGTTTCCGTGTCCCTGAATCAGCGGATACCGAAGCGAAAAGTCCTGCGCCATACGAACCATTGTGCCGTATACGGCGCTGTCACCGTGCGGGTGATACCGACCCAGCACGTTACCGACTGTCGTTGCAGATTTGCGGAACGGCTTGTCATGTGTCAGATTGTCCTCGTACATTGCGTACATAATACGCCGCTGTCCGGGTTTCATTCCGTCCCGCACGTCCGGCAGGGCACGGCTGATGATTACGGACATAGAATATTCCAGAAAAGATTGGCGCACCCGCTTTTCCATGGCAATGGGTTTGATTTTCTGCTCCGGAAATTCAATATTATTATTTTCTTCGCGCACGTTTCTACCCCTTTATTGTAAGCAAATACATATTTGCTTAGATATCAATATTTTCCGCATATTTTGCGTTTTTCTCTATAAATTCCCGCCGGGGTTCGACTTTATCCCCCATAAGCAGTGAAAATGCTTCATCGCACGCCATGGCGTCATGGATATCCACCCGCAGAATCGTTCTCGTTTCCGGATCCATCGTAGTCTCCCAAAGCTGATGCGCATCCATTTCTCCAAGACCTTTATACCGCTCTGCTTCTGCGTTTCCGCCAAATTCAGCAATAATCTGATCCCGTTCCTCGTCGGAGAATGCGTACCGCTCCTGTCCGCGTCCTTTATATACTTTATAAAGAGGCGGCTGTGCAAGGTACACATGTCCGTTTTCGATAAGGGGACGCATGTGGCGGAAGAAGAATGTAAGCAGAAGTACCTGGATATGGGATCCGTCTACGTCCGCATCCGCCATGATGATAATTTTACCATACCGCAGCTTGCTGATATCGAAATCCTCTCCGATGCCGCAGCCCAACGCCTGAATAATAGGAATCAGGGATGAATTGGAATACACCTTATCCAGCCGGGATTTTTCCACATTCAGAACCTTACCGCGCAGGGGCAGAATTGCCTGGAACCGGCTATCCCGTCCGCTTTTTGCACTTCCTCCTGCGGAATCTCCCTCTACCAGATAAACTTCTGTAAATTCTACCCGGCGATCCTGGCAATCCGCCAATTTACCGGGAAGCGTGGTTCCTTCCAGCACATTTTTCCGCCGGGTCAGCTCCCGCGCCTTACGCGCCGCTTCCCTTGCGCGGTTGGCAGCCATACATTTTTCTACGATCAGTTTGCCTGCCGCCGGATTTTCTTCAAAATATTCCGTCAGCTTCTGGGTGACAATACTGTCCACAATGCCCCGCAATTCGGAATTTCCCAGCTTGGATTTTGTCTGGCTTTCAAACTGTGCGTCCGGCAGTTTTACAGATACGACTGCGCAAAGTCCTTCCCGCACGTCGTCGCCGGCGAGCTTTTTGTCGCTGTCTTTCAGTGCGCCGCACTTTTTTGCATACTCGTTAATGACTTTTGTAAGGCCGGATTTAAATCCGGCTTCGTGTGTTCCCCCATCTATGGTAGCCATATTATTGGCAAAGGTGATAATCGTATCGTTAAAGCTATCGTTATACTGGAGAGCTACTTCTGCGGTTACATCGTCTTTTTTTGCCTTCATGTAAACCACATCTTTATGTAACAATTCCGCATGCTTATTCGCATTCAGATATTCCACAAAGGAGCAGATACCGCCCTCATACTGAAGCACCGCGCATTTGGGGTTTCCTTCTTCATCCTCCTGTCCGGGACGAACATCCTTCAAGGTAATTTTAATGCCGGCGTTTAAAAACGCCTGCTCCCGCATTCTGTTAAGAAGGATGTCATAATCAAAGGTGGTATCTTCAAATATGGTTCCGTCCGGTTTAAACCGGACGTACAGTCCGTGTTTTTCCCCGCAGTCGCCCTCGCACTGGATGGCACGCACGGTTTTTCCCTTTTCAAACCGCATGGTATACCGTTTGCCCTCATAGCAGTTATCCACTTCCATCCATTCGGACAGTGCGTTTACAACAGACGCACCCACACCATGCAGACCGCCGGAAATCTTATACCCGTCTCCGCCGAACTTACCGCCTGCATGGAGAACGGTGAATACTACTTCCAATGTAGAAATTCCCATTTTATGATGAATCTGACTGGGCACACCGCGCCCGTCATCCTGCACGGCGATAGATCCATCCTCCATAATGGTGACTTCAATATGGGTACAATACCCTGCCATTGCCTCGTCTATGGAGTTGTCAGAAATTTCATACACCAGATGATGCAGTCCCTGGAGAGACGTGGTTCCGATATACATACCGGGCCGTTTTCGGACGGCTTCCAATCCCTCCAGCACCTGTATCTGATCTGCATCATACGCCACATTCGTCTTATTTTCCGGCATATTCTTATATCCCTCTTTCATTTGTTACAGCATGCGGTGCGCAATGCTTTATTTTTCATAATTTTCCTGCTGTCCGGCACGTCCGCACAAACTGCGGGCAGACAGCTTACATAAAATGACCCGCTCATCCGTATCGCGAGAACGTGCGGTGCGGGATTTTCCCGTAAGGAGAAAGGATTTCGGCAAATCGTCTCCTGCGAGGATCAGTTTTTTTTCTTTTTCCGCAAAGCGCAGAAATTCTTTGGTTGTTTTTTGCGTATTGACGTTGTCTATATCAAAGATACCGATAATATCGGATTTTGTAACAGACACGTCTGCACCCAGGTATAAAAACATAAGTGTCCTTTCAAATAAGCTAAATACGGCTTTTATTGGAAAGAGACTCTAAATAGGATATATATTTTAGGGTCTCACTTGGTACAGGGGGGCACATTAGCCAAAGTTTCCACTTTATAAGGCTCCCCCAGCAAAAGGAGTTTCCATATAGCACAAACTTCAAAAGGCTCTCTTGCGCTATAAGGAATATGACGTATCAAATTACCACCATACTCAAGCCTCCCCCAAACAAAGGAAAGTGGCGCAGCGCAAACTTCCACTTCCTTCATAAGCCCCCCCATGTGAGGACCTGCTGCGCAGTTCCGAGGGGGTGGCTTTCCATATGCGAGTCGGGGGGATTGTCTGCATATACTGCCGATTTTGAGATCATTCAAAATGATAGTAAAACAATCCCTCAGTCTCCGCTACCGCGGAGCCAGCTCCCTTTACACAAGGGAGCCTTTATAAATTGGGGAGCGCTATCGCGCCAGCTACCACCTCACCAAAGCCCCCTTATACTGAAGCCACATAGCGGAAGGTGGTGGCGTAGTAAGTTTTCGCCCCATTCAAGCCTCCCCCCAGCAAAGGGGGGGTGGGTTTTGCGCAGCAAAACTCGGAGGGATTGTTTGCGCATACTGCCGATTTGAAGAAATACAAATTGAAAGCAAAGACAATCCCTCACCCGCTTCGCGGGAGCTCCCTTTGCACAAGGGAGCCTTTTAAAGTTATGTGCTACACAGGAGTTCCTTTTGCTGGGGGAGCCTATAATCAAGCCCTAAGCCTCCCCTGTGCAAGGGGAGGTGTCAGCTAAGCGTAGCGTTGCTGACGGAGGGGTTGTTTCGCACATATCGCCACTTTATGGTTCCTGCGAAATGATAGTTTTACAATCCCTCAGTCACGGCTAAGCCGTGCCAGATCCTTTACTGGAGGGAGCCTTTTGGTTTGATGCTTCATGACAGCTCCCGATAAAGCCACGCAGTGAATTCCCGCTGATCCTTATAAAGTTCCTTACTCTTTCTTATTTTCCGTTCATCCGCAAAGGCATAATGAACAAGGTATATTTTACCGGCTGTCTCTCTTCTATTTCTCCCTCGCCGGGTTCTATACACATACCCATGAGCGGTCCGTTCATCCGCAGACACACCACTTCCGTCTCACCTGCTGCTTTCAGTGCATCCAAAAGATACCGGCAATTAAACGCAATTACCAAGGTTTCTCCTGTAAAATGAATCGGCATCTCTTCATAGATACTTCCGCCGGCAGATGAAGATGAAATTTTCAACATTCCCTCCTCAAATTCCAGCTTAATATACGTTTTTGAATTGCTTCCTCCCAGTTTATCTTCCGTTACAATAGACGCACGTTCCACTGCGCGGATCAGCTCTGCTGCGTTAATAAATGCAATCCGGTCATAATTCTCCGGCAAGATTCTGTTATAATTGAGATACTCCCCATCAATCAATCTGGAAAAATAGGTATATCCGTCAATCTGGAAAATAACATGCTTTCTTGCGAGGGAAACGGTGATTTCTTCTTCCGTATCTTTTATCATGCGCATGATTTCCATCAGAATTCTTCCGGGAATGATGAAGGACGCATCCGGCGCTCCCTCTTCCAAATTTGCCTGTGCAAGTCCCAATCGGTTTCCGTCGCATCCCACGCAACGCAGCGTTTCATCTTCTACTGTAAAATAAACACCCGTAAAAATTGGCTTGGATGCGTTCTGCGCAATGGCAAAAATCGTTTTGGATATCATTTTCCGCAGAAGATACTGGGGCATTTTATAATTTCTGTCTCCTGATAACAGCGGCAGCGCAGGAAAGTTTTCTCCCGGCAGTGCATTGATTTCAAATGTGCTGTTTCCGCTTTTAATATGCACACGGTTTTTATCGTCCACTTCTATGAGAATATCTCCGGCAGGCAGACTGCGGACTATCTGCAAAATATTTTGGCTGTTTATAATATAGCTTCCTTCCTGCAAAATAGTTGCCTCCACAGAAGTACGCAATCCCTTTTCCATATCGTATGCTGTAATCTGGCAGGTTCCCTCTGCGGGTCCGGGACACTCGAACAATATTCCTTCAATTGCTGCTACTGTATTTCTTGCAGGGGCAACGGAAGCAGCTGGCGCCAGTGCTGCAAGGAGTGTATCTCTATCAAATTGCACTTTCATAATGATATTCAACCTTTCTTTGCAAGCAATCTGTACGCTGCGCTATGCAGTCCGGTCAGCAGTGTAATGCTTGCTTTTTCAATAATAAATAAAATAAATATAATAATAAATAAAACAGAAGAAACAGTAGGTACTGTGGAAATTGTGGAAAACCGGGAAAAGCCTGTCACCACTGTAAAAATTTAGTGGATGTTTCAATTTTGCTTTTTGGAAAACCCTTGGAAATCTGTGGAAAAACAGAACGAATTTTTCCGAATTTTAGATTTTTTAGTTTCATTGGGAAAATATATGTTTTCCAAAGGTATTTTTTCTTTCCATATCCTGTGGAAAAGTCTTTTTATTGATGCAGGAGTAAAACAGGAAAAAAGTTTTCCACAGGATCGCATTTTTGTATTCCAAAGGAATACGCCGTTTGACAAAAAGGCTTTTCTTTCCCTTTTCCGGACTTTTTCCAAAGGGTTTTCCACAGCTTTTCTCCCTTTGGAAAAGTCTTTGGATTAGCTTTTGACTTCTGTAATGATTTCCACAATTTCATTATTCAGCCGGTGATTGTTTTGTATCTCTGTTTCAATCGCCTGAATATTGCTGTGGACGGTGGAATGATCCCTGTCCAGCATTTTTCCGATTTGCGGAAGGGACAGATCCAGTACCTTACGGATCACATACATGGACACATTTCTGGCTGTGCGGATATTTTTGGTGCGTCCTTTTCCCAAAATCTGTTCCACAGTAACGTCATATTTTCGTGCGGTAACTTCCAGTATATTGTCCACCGTTTCGCTGACTGGTTTGTTTTCCCGGAAATATTCCGGAATGGAGGATTTCACCATTTCCAGCGTAATTGGTCGTCCGCTCAGAAAGGAAACTGCGCCGATTTTTTTGAGCGCGCCTTCAATCTGACGGATATTGGAATCCAGCCGTTCTGCTAAAAAGGCAAGCACGGTGTTGGGTACATTCAGATTGTTTTTTTCCGCCTTTTTCTGGAGAATAGCAAGCCGAAGTTCATATTCGGGCGGCTGCACATCTGCAATCATACCCTGTACAAAACGGGTTTTAATCCGTTCTTCCAGAGTGAACATTTCCCGGGGAGGACGGTCGCTGGTGACAACAATTTGCTTGCGGTTTTCATACAGCGCATTGAAGGTGTGGAAAAATTCTTCCTGCGTGGAGGTTTTTCCGGATACGAACTGAATATCGTCGATGAGCAGCATATCGGCTTTGCGGTATTTATCCCGAAATTTTCCTGTTGTTTTTTTGGATATGGATTCAATCAGTTCGTTCATGAAATCTTCGCTTTTAGTGCAGATAATTGACATGTTCGGCCGCATTTTCTGCACCCGGTTTGCGATAGCATACATGAGATGGGTTTTTCCAAGCCCGCTTGGACCGTAAATGAACAGGGGGTTATAGTTATGATGCCCGCCGGGATCGTTGGATACAGCCACGCTGCAGGCGTGTGCAAACTGATTGGAGGAGCCGACAATAAAATTTTCAAAGGTATATTCCGGGCAAAGTCCTGAAGAATGGAGAATTTCATCTGATTCTTCCGTCTCGGTAAGATCGGATCTGTTTTGCATGGCGTCCGATTCATGATTTTCCTGTTCCATCGCAATTCGATCGGTAGGAATGCAGAAGTTGCGTTCCCGGACTACATCGCAGATGATTTCAATATCCGGCTCATATCCCAGGGCATCTGTAACGCTTTTTTTTATCAGTTCCCCGCATTTGGTAACAAGAAATTTTCGTTTCAGTTCATCGCTTGTTGCGAAGATGAGCTTTTCCGTGTCGATTTGCAGCAGATGCAGATCGGAAAACCAAAGATCGAACGCTGTTTCCGACATAGTGGCATTTTTGCGGATCTGATCAATGATTGAATTCATAAACAGGGAAAGTTCTTCCTGTGACGATTCCATGCTGTCTGCTCCTTTCCGGAACGGAAAACTTGTTTCCGTTCGTATTTTATCTTCATTATAATTAAATGCTATATAAAGTTATTATAGCACAAACAGTAGTTTTTTTCAAGGGAAAAGGTAAGAGTTTTGTGCTATATTGAGAATAAAAAATATTATGAAATGGTTCCTATATGATAGATTCGATTTTTAGATTTCAACAAACAAAAAAGCCCCCTTATCGGATGGAACCAATATAAAAAGGCATCCCCCAGTAAAGGGTGCCTTCAAAAACATACCAAGCCTCCTTTGTGCAAAAGGAGGTGGCACAGCGTAAGCTGTGACGGAGGAATTGTCTCGCACATATCGCCGATTTGTAGTTTCTGCAAAATGATAGAATTACAATCCCTCAGTCTCCGCTGCGCGGATCCAGCTCCCTTTGCACAAGGGAGCCTTTTTAATGGGGGGCGCTACGTGACGCTCCCTAGGATTCGCATAGCGGATCCTCACATGGGAGCCTTTTTGCGGGTACCGCTTCACGACATCTTCCTTTACTGGGGGTGTCTTCAAAAAAACATACTTTAAGGCCCCCTTTGCACAAGGGGGCCTTATAACGTGGGTGCTATGTGACAGTTCCCTTTGCCAGGGAATTTATAAAATAAACGCGTGACTGCGTGTTACAGCACAAACAAACGTATCGGTTTGATTGCACTGCCCTTTTCCGGATATTCCCGTACTTCTCCCAATGCAAAAAACGTATCATTTTGATAGATCCGTACATGCGTTCCAAGCTGGAAATCTGTTTTCAGCTTCCATTGATACAGTTCTGTACCTCCACGGATTAGCTTTGCCTGAAAATCGTTTACGTGTATGGAAGGACAATCTGCAAATAAGGATTCACAGGGGCGCACCATAGCAATCCGTTCTTCTATTGTTGCAGCTTCCAGTTCTTCAATCGTGTGTGCATGGGTTAAATCGTACAGACCGGATCTGGTACGGCGCAGCGCCGCCATAACTCCGCCGCAGCCAAGTTTATCTCCAATATCTGCGCATAGTGTACGTATATAAGTTCCTTTGGAACATGCAACGTTCAGTTTATAGGTTTTATCTGTTAGCTTTTCCACATCAATTGAATCAATATGTATGGGTCGGCTTTCCCGCTCAATTATCTCTCCCTGACGGGCTGCGTCAACGAGCTTCACCCCGCCTACTTTGATTGCACTATACATAGGGGGCATTTGCATGATATCTCCGATAAAGGTGGATATAACAGAACGCACGGTATTTTCATCGGGAATAAGGTTTGTTTCAGATAAAATTTCTCCAGTGATATCTTGAGTATCTGTAGTCATTCCAAGCTGCAGTATCGCTTCATATTCCTTATTATTGGATAGGAGAAATTCGCTGGCTTTGACTGCTCTGCCAACCAGAACGGGCAGTACGCCGGTGGCAAGGGGATCCAATGTTCCTGTATGTCCTACACGGGGCGTATCGTAAAGTTTTCGCAGAATTTGCACGATACGATGGCTGGTAACGCCTTCATGCTTATCAATGATAATTACACCGGACACAATGTCCGGTTTGTCTCTTCGTTTCATATATTGTTTTCTTTCATATATAAATTTATTGGATCTGCAAAAGCAGCTACAACCTTCTCTGCCGCTTCTTCGCATGAAGACGCTGTTATAGCGGCACCGGCTGCTCGTTTGTGTCCGCCGCCGCCAAACTTTGATAAAACTGCGGCAACATCAATATCACAGTTGGATCTGGCAGAAATTTTAAAGGTGCCCGGGTCTGTTTTGCTTTCTTTTAAAGATAATCCGACCAATACGCCCGAAACGGAACGGGGGATGTCCACCATTCCTCCAAAATCAAAGTCAGATAAACCGTTTTCCGCAGGCAAAGATGCAGAAATGCATACATAAGCCAATATATTGTCATATGCAAGGTGCAGGCGTTCTATTACCAATTTTTGTGCCTGTAATTCCTGCATGGTACGACACCCGTGGAGACGATGGGCAATGCTTGCAGGATCGCCACCTCCATCGTTGGCGTGATTGATGGTTTCAACAAGAGCCGCACCGATGCGGAAGGTTTCCGGCGTGGTATTGCTGTATTGGAAGGAACCTGTATCTGCAGAAATAGCAGCGTATATTGCACGGCAGACGGAAGGATTTTCCGTGATTTTTTCTCTTTGCATCAATTCCTTATATATAGCAAAAATCAGTTCTCCTGTGGCGCTTGCATTTGGCTGTAAACAATAGGAAGAAAAAAGAGTGCAGTTTCCATGATGATCTATGGAAAGGGTTACCTGGTCTGCAAGATTGGATAAACGACCGAGCTGTGTAGGAGAAGCAACATCTATAGACCAGATATAGTCATAGTCTTTTTCCATATTTTCCGTATATTCAATGGAAGTTTGTCCGTCCAGCAAAAAGCGGAGGTATTCCGGCACATCTGATGTGCAGGCGCAATGCGCAGTACCGCCCATAAGTGTATATATTTTGCGCAGTGCAAATGCGGAACCTACCGTATCCCCGTCCGGATTTACATGACAAAGAAGCAGCAGTTTTTTATCGGATTTTATATATGCTTCCAGCAGGTTGCATACTTCCGATATGTTAAGCTGTAAAAAATTTGAATTGTTCTGTATCATGCGTTATCCTCAGATTCTGTTTCTTCCGGATCGCTGAAAGTGAGATTGTTGATTTTTGCAGCGATGTCTACACCTCTGCGCAAAGAGTCATCTAATATAAAGGATAATTCCGGCGTAATGCGCAGGTTCAATCGTTGTGCCAACTGGCTGCGTATAAATCCGGCGGCGCTGCGCAGTCCCTGTGCGAGTTCTTTCATTTCTTCCGGTGTTGCATTATCGGACAATGTGGAATAAAAAACTTTTGCATATTTAAAGTCCGGTGTCACTTCCACAGAGGTGACGGTGATAAAAGCGCCGGAAACCCGGGGATCTTTCACATCCCGGAGAATATCGCATATTTCCTGGCGAGCGGCGTCGCCCACTCTGTGCTGTCTATATTTTCCCATAATATTGGCTCCATTTCGGTTATAAGATAAATTGTATATATTATTAGAATGTCCGTATTTAGTATAGCATAAACTGGACAAAAATGGAAGAGGCGAAAATGTTTCACGTGAAACATTTTGTAATGATCAGTCTCCCTTGTTGCTGGATTTTGTATAGCACAAATTATATAAAGGCTCCCCTCAGCAAAGGGAGCTGTTGCATCAAATCACACCATACTCAAGCCTCCCTTGTGCAAAGGGAGGTGGTTTTTGCTGTGCAAAAACCGGAGGGATTGTAAAGCGATCATTTTGCAGGAATTGCAAATCAACAATATAGCTTTGACAATCCCTCAGTCTCCGCTACGCGAAGCCAGCTCCCTTTGCACAAGGGAGCCTATAAAAGTTGGGCTCCATTGCGACTGCTCCCTTTGATAGGGGGGAGGCTTTTAACGTGGTGAGGATTCACTGCGCGGCTCCAGCAGAAAGGAGTCTTGGAGAGGTGGAAGCTATCCCAGCAAAAAAAGCTTCTGCACAGGCAAACGAAAAAGAACCGCCATATGGCGGTTCTTTTTACTGTTTTATTTTTTCAGCTTAAATGTAGTGCCTTGTGCGGTATCTTCTAAAATAACGCCCTGTTCCAAAAGTGCGGCACGAATTGCATCCGCTTTTGCATAATCTTTATCCTTCTTTGCAGCAGAACGAAGAGCAATTTGCTCCTCAATCTGTGCAATCCACGCAGGATCTGCATTTTCCAATGCATTCGCTTCCCGGATTTTTGCAGCGCCTTCGATCAGATTCAAACACAAAACCTGATCAAAGTCCCGGATCAATGCAAGCTTTGTGCCATCGCTAATGTCTGCTTTCAGCACGTCATACAAAGTTGTGATTGCAAGGGATGTATTCAAATCATTATCCATTGCTGCTGCAAAGGACGCTTTGTATGGTTCAGCGGCAGTTCCGTCCGCATGACCGTCTGCAAGCTTTGCAATGTTGCCCAGCAGCTTATCATAAGCAGTTGCAGCGTTGTCCAAATTCTCCCATGTAAAAATCAAAGATTTGCGATAGTGGGATTGGAGACAGAAAAACCGATATGCCATCGGATCATAACCTTTGTCCTCCAAAAGGGATACGGTCAAAAATTCTCCGCTGGATTTGCTCATTTTTCCACTGTTTGTATTGAGATGCAGCACATGGAACCAATGCTTGCACCATTCATGACCTACATATGCTTCACTCTGGGCAATCTCATTTGTGTGGTGAGGAAAAATATTGTCTACGCCGCCGCAATGGATATCCAGATATTCTCCCAAATGCTTCATGGAAATGCAGGAGCATTCAATATGCCAACCAGGATATCCCAAACCCCAGGGACTGTTCCATTTCAATTCCTGATCGTCGAACTTGGATTTGGTAAACCAAAGCACAAAATCCGCTTTATTTTTTTTATTATCGTCCTTTTCAACGCCTTCCCGCACACCTTCCTGTAAATCGTCCTCCTGAAAGTTGTGGAAAACATTATACTGGGGAATGGTGGAGGTATCAAAATATACATTGCCGCCCGCAATATACGCATGACCATCAGCAAGCAGTTTTTTGATAACTTTAATAAATTCGCCAATGCATTTTGTGGCAGGTTCTACCACGTCGGGGCGGCGAATATTTAATTTTTTGCAGTCATTGAAAAACGCATCGGTATAATACTGGGCGATTTCCAAAACAGTCTTTTTCTCCCGTTTTGCGCCCTTAAGCATTTTATCTTCGCCGGTATCAGCATCGCTGGTGAGATGTCCAACATCAGTAATATTCATGACCCGTTTTACATCCAAGCCGGTATAACGAAGATATTTTTCCAGCACATCTTCCATAATATAAGTGCGCAGATTTCCGATATGGGCATAATGATATACGGTAGGTCCACAGGTATACATAGATACCTTGCCGGGCTGACGGGGAACAAAATCTTCTTTTTCACGGGTTAGCGTATTATAAAGCTTCATAAGGGATTCCTTTCCGAATGGGGATTTGCATTGATTTCTGCTTTATTGGATTCTTTTCTGAATATAAAATACATTCCAAACAGGAAAATTGCAATACTAATAAAAAACAGAGAATAAGCCAGCATATCCGTTGTAATCAGTGGGGTAAAATAGCTGAAGCAGTTGAATGCAATATGAAAAAGCATAGAAGGGATAATAGATTGATATTTTTCAAATAAAAGCGCCATTAAAAATCCAATCAAAGAGGCATATACAAATTGCATCCAGTTCATATGCGCAGCACCGAAGATTAAGGCTGACAGGATTTGCGCAGCCATCACAGGCATAGCCCGGCGCAGGCGGGTATAAATCAATCCCCGGAAAACGATTTCCTCTAAAATCGGTGTAATGATTCCTATGCATAGCACTTCCATGATAAAGTTGCCGCCGCCAAAGGCAAGGGTATAATACTCACTATTTGCAGCTTCCGCTTCTTTTATAGCGGGAAATAGAATGGTAAGAAGAGAAATAGCAACGACAACAATAATTTGAGCAGAAGCGCCAAGGGCAAGGGATGCAGTTCCGGCAGATGGGGATATTTTGGCAAAAGAGATTTCTTTTGTAAAACGTTTGCCCCGTAACGTATAAAATAGCAGATAGATTAACACAAGAACCAAAGCGGAACAAATAGAAATCAATGCGAAATATTTGGAAAACGTACTCCAGTATACGTGGGAGAAAACGGCTTCATCCGTATATGCGGAATATGGAAGAGATCCCTGCACGCAAAGTGAATAAAGAATAACTACGCCGTTTTGTACTGCAAACATTACTCCATAGATAAACAGTGCATATAGTATGGAAAGTAAAAAATCGCCTGCGGGAGATCGTTTCGGTTGGGGTGCGCCGCAGTCAGCGCAGAAACGGTCTTTTACCAAAACATTTGGATTTCCGCAATAATGACATTTATAACGCATAAAATCCCTTCTTCCACAAAATAAAATTTACAATTTTTACCATATCATTGTGTTTCCTCAGTAAAGGGAATACATAGCACATGCTTAGACAACCCCTCCGTCAGCATCGCTATGCTCAGCTGACACCTCCTCGGGAGTTCGCGAAGCGAATCTCCTCCACTGGGGAGGCTAAGATTTGGTGAAGGGCTTTCCAGTAAAGAGAGGAGAAACATCTGCACTGACTTCATAAGGCGCCCCCCAGCAAAGGGAGCTGGCACGGTACAAGCTCCACCTTCCTTTATAGCCTCCCTTGTGCAAAGGGAGGTGGGTTTTGCGCAGCAAAACGCGGAGGGATTGTATGCATGTACTGTCAACTTGAAGATTATTAAAAATGAAAGTAGAAACAATCCCTCACCCGCTTCGCGGGAGCTCCCTTTGCACAAGGGAGCCTTATAAAAGTAAATGCTACGTGATAGTTCCCTTTGCAGGAGACTGGGTATGGCAAAATCTCTGCCGTTATTCCCTATATAGTAGCATAGCACTCCTATGAAGGTATCCCATAAACCTTTACTTCTTACCTTCTAATTCTGCAAGCCGCTGTTCCAGCGTCTGCAGGCTGTGCCGTACAGAACACAGCTCCTGTGAAACCGGGTCAGGAATGTGCACCTGATCCAAATCAATGGGATCTACTTTGTTCCCGTCTCTGCGTACCACATGGGCGGGAATACCCACAGCTGTACAATTTTCCGGCACAGGACCGAGTACCACGGCGCCGGCTGCGATTTTTGCACCGTCACCAACCGTAAAGTTTCCAAGCACCTTTGCCCCTGCACCTACCATTACGTTATTTCCAAGAGTAGGATGACGCTTTCCGGTGTCTTTTCCGGTACCGCCCAAAGTCACACCCTGATACAAGGTGCAGTTGTCGCCTATAATTGTCGTTTCGCCGATTACAACACCACTGCCGTGGTCGATAAACAAACCGTGCCCGATGGTTGCACCGGGATGAATTTCAATTCCTGTAAGAAAACGTGCAGTTTGGGATATAAAACGTGCGCTGGTATATTTCTTTTTTCGGTATAGCCGATTGGACATGCGATATGCAAGCAGGGCGTGGAATCCGGAATAAAGCAACGCAGCTTCCGCGCGGCTTTTTACAGCCGGGTCACGGTCGCAGATTGCATCCACATCCCGCCGGGTTTCATTTACAAAATTCTGTACGCCCCGGCTGATAGATCCGAAAGACTGATCCCATGCTTTTTTGTTTATTGTAATTTTGATTTTACCCATTCAAATTACCGTACTTTCTTTGGCTTAAAAGGAAAATAATCGCTTTTGTCAGTATATGCGAAAATGAGGCAGTTTCATTCCTGCGGTGCGGCTGTATTTCCGCCGGCAGTGTCTGCCTGTACGATTAAACCGTCTTCAAAATAGCCAGTGTAGGTTCTGCCGTCCGGCCAGGTATAGGTTCCCTGCCCCCACAGGGTGTTATTCTGAAATTCCCCTGTATATACCTCTCCATTGGGCCAGGTGTAGGTTCCCTGTCCCCAGCGCTGATCTGCAAGAAAATCTCCTTCATAAACGCCGCCGTCTGCGTATTTGTATATGCCTTTTCCTTCTTTTGCGCCTTTGACATAGGAGCCTTCATAGGACGCGCCATCCGCCATGGTATGCACGCCTTCCCCGTCCTTTAAATCGTCCTTGAAGGAGCCGGTATATACGCTTCCATCCGCCCAGGTATACGTTCCTTGCCCGGATTTGTTGCCGTTTTCATATTCACCGTCATATATATCGCCGTTTGCAAAGGTAGTCACGCCGTGACCGTGCTGCCGGTCCTCATAAAATTCCCCTTCATAAATGTCTCCATTCTCCCGGGTCAGCTTGCCGGTTCCATGCTTGACGAGATGCTTAACTTCCCCTTCATACACATCCCCGTTTGAATATTCCAATATCTTATTTTCTGCGTCATATGTGGCGGTAAGCCCTTTTACCGCGCTGTCTCCGCCATAAGAGATATGTCCGGTGGCAGGCATGCCGTCACTATTTAAAACGCCGACAAAGGATACGGAAAATCCGGTGTCAAAGCGGTATTTAACATATCGGATCCCAAAAAGATATAAAATCCCTACGATCAGCAGAATGCTCACCAATATAGAAACGCCGATAATAATGAAGTTGGTGCGGGTTTGAAAGCCGGTTTTCATTTTGCGTTTATTTTGTTTGGGCTGGGACATGACAGTCTCCTTTCGCAGGGGTTACAGATTTTTAAACATGGTGATTGCGTTGTCAATCATCTGCAGAAGCTCCGGAATGAAAAAAGTAGCAAGAACGGCGATAACAAGAAGAATTATCCCGCCAATGAGGAGCCAGATTGGCGCGCTTCCTTTTTTCTCATAGCGAACCTCGGCATGATACTTTTTTTCTTCCGGTACATAAAGCCGTGCTAAGGTTAAATCCAATTTTGGATTTGGCTGTGCCGATCCGGTAAAGAAACGGCGAATGGCGCCGAATCGTTTATGTTCCGACGGGAGTAAACATTCCCCAGGATTTGCAATAGAAACAGATTTACGCAGGGCAGTGCCGTCCCGAAGAGCGCGCTTCATTCCCCATGCGGGACGTCCAAGCTCGGATAGCGTTTTACCTGCTTCCGGGGACAAGCATTCTGCCGCAAGGAGTGCGCGTACCACACCGCCTAAATACCATTTATTATATATAGAGGCAATGCCGCCGATCAGTATGCCTGCGTAAAGACCCCATATAATCAGGGTGAGAGATATGGTGGAATTCTCAAATGAAAAATTTGTATAAATGTCCAGTAACATAGGAGACCTCCTTATGAATCTGGATTTTTGTACGATATTTGGAGGGACTTTCGGGTGGGGGGTATAGCACAAACTTTATTAGCCACCCCCAGCTGGAGTCGCGCTGCAAGTTCCCACCTAACTTTATAGGCTCTCCCAGCAAAGGGAGCTGTCACGGTGCAGGCTCCGTCCTTTTTAGCCTCCCTTGTGCAAAGGGAGGTGGCACGCCGTAGGCGTGACGAAGGGATTGTCTGTACATACTGCCGATTAGTAGATTATCCAAAATGATAGTTTTACAATCCCCCCGCCGATTGTATCGGCACCCCCTCTTGCTGGGGGCTTCCAAACAAACCTAAGCCTCCTGTGTGAGGATCCGCTGCGCGGCTCCAAAAGGAGGTGGCGCGGCGTTAGCCGTGACGGAGGAATTGTCTGTACATACTGCTGATTTGTAGATTATCTAAAATGATAGTATTACAATCCCTCACCCGCTACGCGGGAGCTCCCTTTGCACAAGGGAGCCTTTTTACGTTTGTATATCAGTCTTTCTTCAGAATATCCGTACCAAGATACTTTTGTAAAACCTCCGGCACAGAGACGCTGCCGTCCGCATTCTGATTCTGTTCTACGATTGCGGGCAGGATGCGGCTGGTTGCCAGACCGGAACCGTTCAATGTGTGTACAAATTCCGTTGTATTGCTGCCGTCCCGCTTGAAACGGATGCTTCCCCGGCGCGCCTGATAATCCCGCGCATTGGAAACAGAGGACACTTCTTTATATCCGTCCATGGAAGGAATGTGGATTTCAATGTCATATGTCCGTGCCATAGATGCGGAGCAGTCTGCTGCGGCAAGCTTCACGGTGCGGAAATGGAATCCCAGACCCTTTACCAGCGCTTCCGCTTTTCCTACCAGTTCTTCAAAAGCTGCGTCGGAATCCTCCGGACGGGTGTACTGTACCATTTCAACCTTGTTAAACTGATGTCCCCGTACCATGCCCCGTTCATCTGTCCGGTAAGAGCCGGCTTCCCTGCGGAAACAGGGTGTGTAGGAGATATATTTCCGGGGCAGATCTGCCTCGGTGAGAATTTCATCCCGATGGAGGGATACAAGAGCAGTTTCTGCGGTAGGCAGCATGAACCGGCGTCGCTCATCCTCCGCAGTTTCCAGCCAGTATACTTCATCCTTAAATTTCGGGAACTGACCTGCGGTAAGTCCGCATTCGTAGCCCAGCATATGGGGTACCAGCACCAGCTCATATCCATCGGAAAGGTGGGTGTCAATAAAGTAGTTCAGCAGTGCCCACTCCAAGCGTGCACCCATTCCGCGGTAAATCCAGAATCCGTTTCCGGACAGCTTTGTTCCCCGCTTATAGTCGATCAGTCCCAGATCGGTACACAGATCTACGTGATTTTTCGGTTCAAAATCAAAATGATGAGGCTCGCCGAAATAGCGGATCGGTTCGTTGTTCTCTTTTCCGCCGGGCGCCAGATCCGGATCCGGCAGGTTGGGCAGTCCCAGCAGCAGATTGTTGTATTCTGCTTCCACCTGTGCCAGCTTTTCATCGTTCGCTTTAATCTGTGCGGACAGCTCTTTCATAGCTGCAAAAATGGGAGAGGGATCCTTTCCCTCTTTTTTCATTTGAGGGATTTGCTTGGTGGCGCGGTTCTGTTCCGCTTTTTTTGCTTCATTCTCGCTTATCATTTCCCGACGGCGTGCGTCCAGTTCTACAATACGCGCAATGTCGTCCTTTGCGTCTGTTCCTTTTGCCGCCAGACGGCGGACAATTTCTTCCGGATTTTCCCGAATCAGTTTAATGTCCAGCATTGTTGCAACTCCTAATCAGTTATATAGAAATATATAAATTTTATTCTTCCGTAATTTTCCTGCCGCATACGGTTTCCAGCAGGGTTTCCAAATCGGTTTCATCAGAAAATTCAATAGATATGGTTTTTCTGCCGCCTTTGGTGGAAATCCGGCACCACCGTCCGGTAAGTCCGGTAACCTTGTGCTCCAGCTCTGCTACATAGTTTACCTGCACGCCCGGTTCCTTGGGTGCGGGTGCAGGACGCTGTTTGTTCTGGGCTTTTACGGCGGCTTCCGTTTCCCGCACGGACAGATTGCGTGCAACAATCCGCTGGGCTAAGGCTTCGATACCGTCTTTGTCCCGCAGTCCCAGCAGTGCGCGGCAGTGCCCCGCAGTCAGTCTGCCATCCTGTAACATTACCGCAATACATTCCGGCAGATCCAGCAGACGCAGCGAATTGGCAATGGCGCTGCGGGATTTTCCCAGCCGTCCTGCCACTTCCTCCTGGGTCAGATCAAACTGGGCAAGAAGGGTTTGATATGCCTGCGCTTCTTCATATGGATTGAGATCCTCCCGCTGGAGGTTTTCGATCAGGGCAAGCTGCGCGGTACGCAAATCGTCCGCTTCCAGCAGCAGCGCGGGGATTTCCGTCAGTCCTGCCAGCTTGGACGCCCGCCACCGCCGTTCCCCGGCGATAATCTGGTACAGTCCATTTTGCCCTTCCCGCACCAGAATCGGCTGAAGCACGCCGTTTGCAGCAATGGAATCTGCAAGCTGAGACAGTGCCTCCGGATCAAAATGCTGCCGGGGCTGGTCGCTTTTCGGCTCCACCTGAGACAGGCGCAGCTTGATGACGCTGTCCTGGGGCTGATCCGGTGTGTTGTCGGAAAAAATCATATCAAGCCCTCTGCCGAGGGCAGGTTTTTTTGCCATGAGTACCTCCGTATTTTATCATGGGGAAGAAGCGAATGTGCGGCTTTATTGGGGCTCGCCGCGGGCGCCGCTTAGCCCTTTTTTGTAAAAAAGGGCTAAGAACCCAAAAAACTTTAAAAAGGAATTATATAATTCTATTGGAGTTTTTGAGGATTCAAAAGGGACTTTTTACAAAAAGTTCCTTTTGCGGGGTCAGGGGCAGCGCCCCTATGTAATTCTTACAGAACCCGGGAAACCAGTTCCTTTGCAATTTCCATATATGCAAGGGAGCCTTTTGAATACTTGTCGTGATAGAAAATCGGCTGTCCGAAGCTGGGCGCTTCCGAAAGCTTTACGTTACGCACTACAGGCGTTTTAAACAGCTTGTCCGCATAGTAGCGTTTCAATTCCGCAAGCACCTGGGTGGAAAGGTTGAGCCGTCCGTTATACATAGTAATCAGAATGCCTGTGATTGACAGAAGGGGATTGTATAACTGCTTCACTTTTTTGATAGAGATCATCAGCTGGGACAGCCCTTCCAGTGAGTAATATTCACACTGCATGGGAATCACCACACCGTGGGAACAGGAAAGGGCATTTACAGTAAGCATACCCAATGAGGGGGGGCAATCGGTGAAAACAAAGTCAAAATCTTCTCCAACATCGGCAAGCACGCTGCGCAGGGAGTATTCCCGTTTTTCCCGGTCCAGCAGTTCGATTTCAGCGCCTGCAAGATCCATGGTGGCAGGCAGGAGCCAGAGTCTGTTAAATTGGGTGGGAACGATTGCCGCGGCGGGGGAGCAGCCCCCGAGCAATGCGTCGTACATGGAATAGTGCAAAGATTTTTTATTCTGACCTACGCCGCTGGTAGCATTTCCCTGGGGATCCAGATCGGCAAGGAGCACGCGGAATCCGAGGCTTGCAACGCAGGCGGCTATATTGACAGCGGAAGTGGTTTTGCCCACACCGCCTTTTTGATTTGCAAATGAGATAATAACAGGTCCGCCCACTACATAACCTCCATATATAAATTCATACCTTATATTATAAGGCTGCGGGGGATTTTTGTCAACAGAATTTGATGCGGTGTTATAAAGATTTCGGCAAAGCACAGACTAAAAGGCTCCCTTGTGCAAAGGGAGCTGGCTCCGCGTAGCGGAGACTGAGGGATTGTTATACTATCATTTTGAATAATCTTCAAATCGGCAGTATGTGCAAACAATTCCTCCGTCTTGCCTTACGGCAAGCCACCTCCTTTTGCACAAAGGAGGCTGATAAAGTTCCTGCGAATTTGAAAAATATCTATTCATATTTACAACAGATTCGTTGTAAATTCCCGGTGATATATCTCAATACTATTGTAAATGGAATACCTACATATTTTTTGTGCTATAGTTATACTTGTTTATTGGATCATGTAAATTGTTCTCTATTTTGTCCGTTTTTCATCCCAATGGATCCTGTGCGGAAAAAGACGGAATGTGTATAATTTTAGTAAATAACAAAAGATAGGTGGGTGTGAATGGACAGTATAAAATTGGGAATCAAAATCAGAAAATGCAGACAAGCCCGCCATCTAAGTCAAAATGAATTAGCGGAGAAAGCAGAAATCAGTACAAGATATCTTGGGGATATCGAACGGGGAGCAAAGATTCCAAAACTATCAACTTTCATCAATTTACTGAATGCAATGAATGTATCAGCAGACTATGTACTTATGGACGCGTTGCATGTGCAGCAATCGGAATTGGAAGTATCTTTTGAGTATCTTCCGCCGGAAACAAAAACAAAAATGCTGGATGTTTTGGAGACAATGATCCGCAATTTTGCGAACGGATGAGCCACGATCTTATTAAAAAGCAGATTGCTTTCATTGAAGCCTGCGGGCGGATTGTCCTTCCTCCGTATATATGCAAAACGATGGACTGGGAGCCGGGCATGGACATTATTGCAACCAAAGTAGGTGGGATATTGGTTTTGCAGCCGGCGGTCCGTCCGAAATGCTGTATTTGCGGGGCGGATTTGCGTGTTAAAAAGCTTCTACATACATACATTTGTCAGGATTGCATTGATCATGGGGATAAATACCTGATATGGGAAAAAACGGCAAAGGTATGGGAAGGAAGAGATGACTATGAGGATGAGTGTGTGGAAGAAATAGGAGAGCTCTGCGATTATGGGTATGACAATGAAAACGAAGAAGATTATGATAGTGATGCGTTTATGAGAAATTAAGCACAGACTAAAAAGGCTCCCTTGTGCAAAGGGAGCTGGCTCCGCATAGCGGAGACTGAGGGATTGTTATACTATCATTTTGAATAATCTTCAAATCGACAGTGTGTGCAGACAATCCCTCCGTGTTTTGCTGCGCAAAACCCACCTCCCTTTGCACAAGGGAGGCTTTGGTGAGGTGGTAACTTGGTGTGCCACCTCCTTTTGCTAGGAGGAGGCTTTAGTATGGCGGTAGCTGGCGCGTCACTTTCCTCTACCGGGTGAGCCTTTGTTCCCGCAAAAAACGCTTTGCGTATGCAAAGCGTTTTTTACTTATTCTTCCGTTTTGTTTGCTTCAGGACGGGGTCCTCTGCGGCGGCGGTCAACTTTGTCCGCACCTTCGTAGCAAACTACGATTTTGCGGTTTTCATCCCGTCCAACCGAGTGGGTGGATACATTTTCAATATCCTGAATTTCAGAGTGGATAATGCGCCGCTCAAAGGGATTCATAGGCTCCAGCACAATATTTCTGCGATATTTCTGTGCTTTTGCAGCTGTCCGACGCGCCAGAGCGCGCAGAGTTTCCTCCCGCTTGCGGCGGTAATTTTCAATATCTACGATAATCTTTACAAAATCCTTGGAGGTTCCGCCGCCCTTGCGGTGGGTGCAAAGATTTACAAGATACTGAATCGCATCCAGCGTTTCTCCATGGTGCCCAATGAGAATGCCCGCGCCTTCTCCGGTGATTTCCATCCGGGGATATGTGTTTCCGCCAATTCCGGAAGGTTCGTCCTCTACAAATTCTGCTTTTGCGTCAACGCCCATATCGGAAAGAAGCATATTCAAAAAGGACAGTGCGCATGCCCGCTCTTCATCGGTGATTTCGATAACTTTGGTTTCTTTGATATTTTTGGCTTTCGGTGCGCTTTCCTGTTTTGCAGCAGGCGCTGCCTCCTTTTTCGGAGCAGGAGCAGATTTTGCAGGCTTTGCTGCTTCTTCTGTCTTTACAGGTTTTGCAGGGGCAGCTTCCGCCAGCTTGTCCTTCTTTGGAGCAGCCGGCTTTTTCTGTGCCGGTGTGCTTCCGTCTCCGCCTTTGCCTGTGGCGACTTTCAGTCCCTTAATAGATGCTACGATGCCGGAAAGATCCGTATCTTCCTCTTCCGGTTCATCGTTGATGATTACTTTAATTTTTGCAGGGGAAGCGCCGATTCCGAAGATTCCCTTTTTCGGCATTTCCAAAATCTCATACTGGACATTTTCCCCGCTGTATTCCGACTGCGCCTGTGCCATAGCGGCTTCAAAGGTTTTGCCGGTGATAATGATTTCTTCTGCCATAACGATCTCCATTTTCAAGCTGTTTTCGGACGACCGCCCGAAATGCTTTATTTCTTTTTATACTGTTTTGTGCCCTTGTCCTCTTTGATCAAAGGGGCTTCGGCGCTGTCCGCCGGGGGCAGTTCCTTTTTCTCTGCCTTTTCAGCAGACTCTTTCGGCGCGTCCTTCTTGCTGTCGATTGCGGGAGTGCTTTCATCCTCATCGTCAATATGATGGAGGGAGCGTTTGCCGCTGCCGGCAGGAAGTGTGCCGCCCGGTTTCTTCTTGTTCTTTTTGGACGAGCCGTTCAATTCCCGTTCTGCCGCTTTATAGTCCTCTTCCGTAAAGGTTGGGGGCGGCATGATCTTGTACAAAGCCATTTGCTGGAGTGTTGCCGCAATGGAGCGGTAAATCCAGTAGATACCTACAGCAGCAGGCATATAGAAAGAAACATATACAGAAATCAGCGGTGTGGTGTACATCATAATCTTCATGGAAAGACTATTCTGCTGCGCTTTCGTTGCAGGATCCTGATATGTAAAATGCCGGGTGATGATCTGGCTTGCGATCATGACAACAAAAATCAGAACCGGAATCAGCACCAGAATAGATGCAAATTTCGGTGCCTGGGACATGTCAAATCCGCCGATTGAGAAGGTGGGAAGCACGGTAGGCGTTTCCCCGTTTAGAAGCGTATTGACATGTTCGGTTTCATCCTTGTGTTCCAGCAGATACCGCAGGATGTCATACTGCTGGGAACGCACATCTTGGGAAATTGCAATCCCCGCGTTTTTGAAGTTTTCGACAATTTTTGCAATCCCGCTGCCGTCAAACCGGCAGATTCCGCAGATATACCGCAGGGGGTTGACAATCACCTGATACAGTGCCAGAATAATGGGAAGCTGGATCAGCATGGGAAGACAGCCGCCCATGGGGTTGAAGCCGTTTTCCTGATACATTTTCTGGGTTTCTTCCTGCATTTTCAGCTGGGTTGCCTGGTCCGTGCGACCTGCGTATTTTTTACGCAGCGCAGCAACCTTGGGGGCAAGGGCAGCCTGTTTCAGGGAGTTTTTGTGGGTGCGGATACCAAAGATAAAGCAAAGCACAAGCTGCACCAGAACGGTGAATACAGCAAGGGCTGCAAGATAGTTCGGGAAGATCCAGCAGCAGAACTGCATGAGATACCCGAAGGGGACGATCAGATAATCAAAAAAGCTCATCTTTCAGATTTACCTTTCAGAAGGTTAATACAAGGGCAGTCAGTGTTTCTTTTTCCCGGATTTGCGCACGGGTACAGGATCATATCCGCCCCTTCCCCAAGGATTGCATCGCAGAATCCGCCAGAGGGAAAGCGCAAGACCCCGCACCACGCCCCACTCCTCAATGGCAAGAATGCAATACTGGGAGCAGGTAGGGGTAAACCGGCAGCGCGCTGGAAAAAGAGGAGAAAGGAATTTTTGGTACAGGCGCACCGGCGCCTGAAAAATCTTTTTAAACATTATTGCCCCGAACCGCTGTGCGGTTCTTTCTGTTTTTGTTGCTGAAGCATGTCAACTTTGCGCAGGCAGTACTGCAAATCACGCAAAACGTCCTGCATTTTTGAAACCGTGGCGGCATGCCTTGCGGTAATCACCACAAGATAGCCTTTTTTCACACCTATTTCTGCGTCTGTCAGTCTGTATGCCTCGCGGATAACCCGCTTGGCACGGTTGCGTTCCACGGCACCTCCGATTTTCTTTGAGGCGGAAATGCCCACGCGGTTGATCGTTTGCTTCATGGGATTTGCGGCGCGCAGGGCGCGCGCCTTACGGTCGCCCAGGATATATACGCAAACAGTTTTAGCCGCGGCGCGCCTGCCGCGGGCATATGCTTTCTGGTATAGATGATTTTCGCAAATGGCGATCTGCTTCACATCTGACCTCCCGGGTTTGATAAAATCAGACAAAACGCTGTAACAAAAGAACGCCTCCGAACGATCCGTAGTCCGGATCCAAAGCGGAGGCGGGCGGGGAATCCCCGCTTTTTCTCATGGTAGAGGCTCACAGTGCCCCGTTTAGTGCGTCAGTCTTGCTCTGCCTTTCGCACGGCGTCTTTTCAAAACTTTTCTGCCATCGGCAGTTTTCATTCTTTTACGGAAACCGTGTTCCTTTTTTCTCTGACGCTTTTTCGGTTGATATGTCCGGAGCATATTTGCACCTCCTTACGGTTTATCGAAATTTTAATTATTTCCTGAAATTTGTTTGGACAACTAAGTCCACAGACGCATAGGCAATAATCATTATACATAGAAAGTGGCATATTTGTCAAGGGTTTTCTGAAATTTTACCGGTGTAAAAAGGGATTTTCCGGGAGGGAATCTATATGTTGTATTTGGGACTGTGCCAGGGTACAAGAAAAAATATAAAAAGGCTCCTCGTGCGATGCTAACCAAACGTAAAAAGTCTCCCCCGGTAAAGGGGGCGCACCGTACTCCACCAACCTTAAAGCCTCCCAGCAAAGGGAGCTCCCACGGAGCGTCCAAACTTTATAAGGCTCCCTTGTGTAAAGGGAGCTGTCACAGCTTTGCTGTGACTGAGGGATTGTCTATGCTATCATTTTGAATAATCTATAAATCGGCAATCCACCGAAACAATCCCTCCGGGTTTTGCGTAGCAAAACCCACCTCCCTTTGCACAAGGGAGGCTTCAGTTTAGTGGGTGCTTGCATCGGCACCTCCTTTACACAAGGGGGGCTTATAACGTAAGCGCTTGCTCCGCGGGACCCCCCTTTTGCTGGGGCTTTTTGTTTGGCGAAAATCGCACAAGGGAGCCTAACGGAGCGAATCCCCTCCATATTTTACTGAAAATTTTTAAAAATCCCCATAAACCGGTTTCGAAAAATATTTTAATATGCTATACTTGTATATATACTATACAAATAAAAGAGGAATTTACATATGTATGATTATTTAATCGTAGGCGCCGGTCTGTTCGGCGCAGTTTTTGCACAGGAGGCGACCCGGGCGGGAAAATCCTGCCTTGTGATAGATCGGCGGGATCATATCGGCGGCAATTTGTATACCAAGGAAATTGAGGGTGTGGAAACACATATGTATGGCGCGCATATTTTCCATACCAGTGATCGGACTGTATGGGAATATGTGAATCGGTTCGCCGAGTTTAACCGATATACCAACAGTCCCATTGCTCTGTATAAGGGAAAAGCATACAATATGCCTTTTAATATGAACACCTTCAACAGCCTTTGGGGTGTGATTACGCCCCAGCAGGCGCGGGAAAAAATCGACGCGCAGATTGCGGCTGCCGGGATCACCGAGCCGAAAAACTTGGAAGAGCAGGCGCTGTCTTTGGTGGGACGGGATATTTATGAAACGCTTGTAAAAGGATATACGGAAAAGCAGTGGGGGCGCCGGGCGACGGAGCTGCCGGCGTTCATCATCCGCCGTCTGCCGGTGCGGTTTACCTATGACAATAATTATTTCAACGACAGTTTTCAGGGAATCCCGGTGGAGGGATACACCAAGATGATTGAACGGATGCTGGAAGGGGCGGAGGTACGGTTGAACTGCGACTATTTTGGAGCCCGGGAGGAGCTGTCCGCTCTTGCAAAAACAACGGTATTCACTGGAATGATCGACCAGTTTTATGATTACCGCTTTGGAATGCTGGAGTATCGGAGCCTGCGTTTTGAAACGGAAGTTTTGGATATGGAAAACTATCAGGGCAACGCAGTGGTGAATTATACGGAATATGAAGTGCCCTATACCCGGATTATCGAGCACAAGCATTTTACATTTGGTTCAGGCGGGAAGACGGTAATCACCCGGGAATATCCCGCGGTGTGGAAGCCGGGAGACGAGCCGTACTACCCTATGAACGATGAAAAAAACAACGCCCTATATGAGAAGTACAAGGCGCTGGCGGATCAGGAGAAAAACGTATTGTTCGGCGGCAGACTGGGCAGATATAAATATTATGATATGCATCATGTAGTCGCGCAGGCATTGGAATTGGCGCAGTCCGTTTTGTGAGCGCGCAGACGAGAAGCTCACTTGTGGATCCACTGTGTGGCTCCACAGGGAAGTGTTGCGTAGAACCTACGTTAAAAGGCCCCCATGTGAGGATCCGCTACGCGGCTCCATAGGGGGCTGTCGACCAAGCGTAGCGACGTCGACTGGGGGATTGTTTCTACTATCATTTTGGATAACCTGCAAATCGGCAGCATGTACAGACAATTCCTCCGTCTTGATCGCTATGCTTGGGCAAGACACCTCCTTTTGCACAAAGGAGGCTTTAGTATGTTGGTAGCTGTCGCGTAGCACCCACGATAAAAGGCTCCCCCCAGCAAAGAGACTTCCGCGGAGCACAAACATGAAAAGGCCCCCTTGTGCAAAGGGGGCTGTCACAGCTTTGCTGTGACTGAGGGATTGTAATTCTATCATTTTGCAGGATCTACAAATCGACAGCATGTGCGAGACAATCCCTCCGTCACGGCTGCGCCGTGCCACCTCCCTTTACACAAGGGAGGCTTAGGGTTTGATTGCAGCCCCCCTTTGCACAAGAGGGCTTTCATTAGAGGAGTTACGCCGTGCCACTTCCTTTTACTGGGGGGAGGCTTTACAAGGAGATGAAGTGCCGCGCCACCTCCCCTTGCACAGGGGAGGCTTATAAAAACGCCCCCTTATGATAGAATAAAAATAACTACTGTTAGGGAAATTTTTATTATTTGTATTAAAAAACAACAAGGTACCGGCGAAATGATAAGCAAATTGAGTTGCATCAGTGACCGGGTTATTATTATCCTTTCAAATATGCCTTCAGTCCGTCCAACCCCGCCAGTGCATCGTTTCTTCCAAGATTGTACATTTCCCGGATTTTTTCCGCATCCTTTTCAATACGTTTTATTGTAACAGTTTTTGAAGGACGGAAAACGAAAATCTTTTTCTCTGCCTCCAGCTTTGCAACTAAATCTGCCGATGCATTGTAATTTTGATATCGATTGCTGATTGCCTGCGCCAGCCTGGGATATTTCCGGTAATATATCCTTGCTGTGCCCGCGCCCCCTTTCTTCTTTCGATATTCCATCGGTCTGGTAAGCACGACAATAATTTTATCATATCCCATTTTCAGTATTTTTTCTATAGGAATGCTGTCTGCAATGCCACCGTCCAGATATTGTTTTCCGCTGATCTCCACCGGACGGGATACAAACGGCATAGATCCGGATGCACGCAGATATTCCATTTGGGTTTCATCCTGCAAGTTTTTTATGGGAATATATTCTGCCGTGCCTGTTTCTATATTGGTGACGACAGCATAAAAATCCACCGGACTTTTTTGAAACGCCGCAAAATCTACCGGATCCAGCTGATGCACAATTTTGTTGAAGCAGAAGTCCCGGTTCATGACGTTGCCTGTTTTTATAAAGGAGTACAGCCCCATATAGTGTCGGTCTCCCGCATATTTCAGATTGTATCGCAGTACTCTGCCGACCTGACCGGACTTGTAATTCATTCCAAATAATGCTCCTGCGGATACCCCTATTATGGCGTTTGCATGAATGCCTTTTTCCATAAAAACATCCAATATGCCGGCGGTGTACAGCCCGCGCATTGCGCCGCCTTCCAGTAAAAGTCCGATTTTCATAATTGTCACATCCGTTTTTTTATATTTTAACACTGTTTTCAGTAAGTTTTATAAGTTTTGTAGTGTTCTTTTTGCCGGGGAACTTATTCGCCTACCAGTTATTATATAAAGAAGTAACTGAAAAATCAATCTTTCTGCCTATTTTACAGTAAAGTTTCACCAAAACTTTAAAAACTGCGCCTTGCATCCCGGAGAAAAGCATAGTATACTGTATATAATAATAGGAAAAATACAACTGGGAAAAGGAGTGGATAGAGCGTGAAACACAGAATTTTGGTAGTCAGTTCAGCCAATATTGATTTTGTACAGCGTATGGCACGTCTGCCCCGGCAGGGAGAAACAGTGCTGGAGGATGCAGCGTGTAAATATGTGGCAGGGGGCAAAGGCTCCAACAGTGTCGTGACATTTGCGCGGCTCGGTGCGGACGCGGTTTTTTGCGCCAAAGTTGGCAGAGATGAAAACGGTGCACGGCTGAAACGGTTGTATGCGGAAGAAGGCATCGACACCCGGTTCGTATTTGAAGATTCCACTGCACCCACCGGGCTTGCTTCCATTTTAGTGGAGGAAGAGGACGGTGCCAACCGGATTATTGTATATCCTGGGGCGAACAGCACTCTGACCGATGAAAATATAGAAGAAGCTTTCACCTGCTATCCGGACGGGGTGTTCATACAATTGGAAATTCCGGAGCAGGCGGTGCTTGCCGCCGCGCGGTTTGCACGAGAAAAAGAGATTCCCCTGTTTGTAGATGCGGGTCCGGTACGTCCGGGATTTCCTCTGGAAGGAATCGGCAAAGCGGAGATTTTGTCTCCCAATGAAACGGAATGCGCCGCGCTTACCGGCATTTACCCAGACAGTGTGGAAAACTGTCTAAAAGCTGCCATCCGACTTGCAGGAATGGTGGAGACGAAATATGTTGTGCTGAAGCTGGGCGGCAGAGGATCTTTTGTATATGACGGAAAGTATTATCATTTGGTTCCTGCCCATAAGGTGCAGGCAGTAGATACCACCGCCGCAGGGGATGTGTTTACAGCGGCATTATCTTACGCCTATTTGCAGAAGGGCGATATATTGGAGGCGGCGCGGTTCGCCACCTATGCCGCTGCTATTTCCGTAACAAGAGAGGGCGCTGTTCCCTCTGTGCCCACCTTACAGCAGGTAAAGGATTTTGCGGCTGAAATCCGGGAGGGCGGTCGATGAAAGGCGTTCTTCTGGGGGTAGATTACGGAGACGCGCGCACCGGACTTGCAGTCAGCGCCGGAAAAATGGCGTTTGGCGCAGGGTGTGTTGTATCGAAAAGTATGCGCAAAACGGTGGAGGGCGTTGCCCAGGCGGCTTCCCGCCGGGAAGCCGTGGGAATTGTAATCGGCGATCCGGTGAATATGGACGGGACCAAGGGTCCGCGCAGTGAAAAGTGCCGTATTTTTGCAGATATGCTGGCAGAACGGACTGGATTGCCGATCATTTTTTGGGACGAGCGGCTGACTACTGTGAATGCCCATGAGATTTTATCGGAAATCAATGTGCGGGGAGAGAAGCGCAAGAAAGCAGTGGACGAGCTTTCTGCCACGCTGATTCTGCAGTCGTATCTGGATCAGCAGGAAGATGGGGATAGGATTTAAAATTCTGTCCAACAAAGGGGACTGTCACGATAGCACCCACGATAAAAGGCCCCCATGTGAGGATCCACTGCGTGGCTCCATAGGGGGCTCACGCGTAGTACCCACGATAAAAGGCTCCCTTGTGCAAAGGGAGCTGTCACAGCTTTGCTGTGACTGAGGGATTGTAATACTATCATTTTGCAGGAACTACAAATTGGCGGTATGTGCAGACAATTCCTCCGCCTTGCCTTACGGCAAGCCACCTCCTTTTGCACAAAGGAGGCTTTAGTATGGTGGTAGCTGTCGCGATAGCGCATAACTTAAGAAGGCTCCCTTGTGCAAAGGGAGCTGTCACAGCAAAGCTGTGACTGAGGGATTGTAATACTATCATATTGCAGGAACTATAAATCGGCAATATGTGCAAACAATCCCTCCGAGTTTTGCTGCGCAAAACCCACCCCCCTTTACACAAGGGGGGCTTTAGTATGGTGGTAGCTGTCGCGATAGCGCATAATTAAAAAAAGGCTCCCCTTGCACAGGGGAGCCTTTTATTAGAGGAGTTGCGCCGCGCCGCTTCCTTTTACCAGTGGCATGAACTTGAGAAAAAAGCCCCCTGTATAGGGGGGCTTTTTACATAGGATGATTAAATTTTTACAACGCCGAATACATCCAAAATAGACGACAACAAAATGAGCAGCGTAAAAATCGGTGCCACATATTTGATCATTACGGTGAACAAAGTTCTTGCTTTAAATGGACCGCCCCGCTCCAATTCTGCAATCAGCGCTTTGGGCTTCAGAATATATCCCACGAAAATACAGGTTGCAAACGCGGTGATCGGCATAATAATACTATTGCTGAGAAAATCGAACAGATCCAGAAACTGCATGCCGATGATCTTGACAGTGCTCCATGCGCTGTAACCAAGGCAGGACAGCAATCCCAGCGCCACACAAATTCCAAACACAAGGATACATGCCGGCTTGCGCCCGATTCCAAGCTTATCCCTGAAAATGGAAACGATTGTTTCCATCAGGGAGATCGCGGAAGTCAGTGCGGCGAACAGCACCATAATAAAGAATGCCGCCCCGATGACGGATCCGCCGGGCATGGTTGCGAAAACCTTGGGCAATGTTACAAACATCAGCCCGGGACCCTGCCCCAGCGCCGTTTCGTCTCCGCCGGAAAATGCAAATACTGCCGGAATAATCATAAGCCCTGCAAGGAATGCAATGCCGGTGTCAAACAGTTCAATCTGTCTGACAGATTTTTCTATGCGGATATCCTTTTTCATGTAGGATCCGAAGGTGATCATAATGCCCATTGCCAGGGACATGGAGTAAAATAACTGTCCCATAGCCGCAACCACTGTCATTATGGAAAACTTGGAAAAGTCCGGTTTCAAATAATATGCAACGCCGTCCAGCGCTCCGTCCATGGAGAAAATTGTGTAAACGCAGATCACCAAAATCAGTACAACCAGGATCGGCATCATAATTTTGCTGACCTTTTCAATTCCCTTTTCCACATCAAACAATACGATCACAGCAGTGATTCCCATAAACAGCAAAAACCAGATAATTGGTTCGGCAGTTTTGGAAATGTACGCGCCGAAATAGGCATCGTTTGCCATGGCTGCGCCCTCTCCGGTAACAAATCCGGCTAAGTATTTCATAACCCAGCCGCCGATTACGGAATAATAAGGCAGAATTATCATGGGAACAATGGACGCAAGATAGCCCAGGAAAGAAAACCGTTTATTCAGTGATCCGAACGCGCCGATGGCACTGAGCTGCGTTTTTCTGCCCAGGGCAATTTCAGCGGTCATAAGAGCAAATCCGAAAGTGACTGCTAAAATCAGATAAACAAGCAGAAAAATGCCGCCGCCGTATTTTGCGGCAAGGTAGGGGAAACGCCAGATGTTTCCAAGTCCTACAGCAGAGCCGGCAGCTGCCAGCACAAATCCGACTTTGCCGGAAAAGGAGCTTCTTTTATGAGACAAAACCAATCCTCCTGTATGTTATAAAATCCGGGATGCGGACAAGTGTCCGCATCCCCTATATGTATTATACATATTTTCAAAAAATTTTTATCAAAGTAATATTATTTTTTATCATTGTCCGTTTTTATCACTTCTCCAAGAGACGAAACAAGCCCGGCAATCCCCTGTATTTCAGAGGGAATAATAATTTTTGTTGCTTTGCCGTCTGCGGCCTTTGCAAATGCTTCCAGGCTTTTAAGTGTCAGAACGCCTTCGCCCGGAGCGGCTTCATTCAGCAGCTTGATACTGTCTGCAAGCGCTGTCTGCACTTGCATGATTGCCTGGGCTTCGCCTTCTGCCTCTCGTATCTTCGCTTCTTTTACAGCTTCCGCATTCAGAATTGCAGCTTGCTTTTCTGCTTCCGCTTCCAGAATTTGTGATTCCTTGCGACCTTCCGCCACAAGAATCTGACTTCTCTTTTCGCCTTCCGCACGAAGGATAGATTCTCTTCTTTCCCGTTCCGCTTTCATCTGCTTTTCCATGGCGTCCTGAATTTCCCGGGGCGGAATGATGTTTTTCAGTTCAACCCGGTTTACCTTAATGCCCCACGGGTCGGTGGCTTCATCCAGAATCAGCCTGATTTTGGAGTTTATGACATCTCTTGAAGTCAGCGTGTTGTCAAGCTCCAATTCTCCGATGATGTTTCTGAGCGTTGTCGCCGTAAGATTTTCAATTGCCTCCATAGGACGGTCTACGCCATAGGTGTAGAGCTTGGGATCGGTTATCTGAAAGAACACAACCGTGTCGATTTGAATGGTTACGTTATCTTTGGTGATAACGGGCTGGGGCGGAAAATCGGCAACCTGTTCTTTTCTGAGCACGACTTTTGCAACTCTGTCTAAAAACGGAAGCTTTACATGAAGCCCCGTTTCCCATGTGGTATAATACGCTCCAAGTCTTTCAATAACATAAGATTTTGCCTGCGGTACAATTTTGATATTGGAAATGATGACAATTAAGAAAAAGAAAACCAAAATTGCGATAATAATAATTGGTCCCATATGCGTGTCCTCCTATATAAATAATATATTATTTGTTTGTGTTTTGCGGGCTTACAATCAGCTTTACGCCTTCTATGCGAACAACTGTAACGTATTCCCCTTCAGAAATTACAGAATTATCTGCGCTTCTTGCACTCCATGACAGCCCTGCCAGTTGGACAAGACCCTCAGCGTGGTAATTGTCGATTTTCGCTGTTACGATACCGGTTTTTCCTATATTAGAATCTGAATTTGTGATGCTGGTACGAACGCTTATTTTTTTCTTCACAAGGGGTCTGGTGAGGGCAAGCAAGACGGCGCTTGCAAAAACGAATACGATAATCTGAATCTGCACGCTGACGTCGAAGAACGAGACAATCATTGAAACGAGTGCTCCTCCTGCAAACCATATGGATACAAGCTGCGGATTTGCACCTTCAATCACTGCAAAGACGATAATCAAAGCAAGCCAAATGAAAGTTGCTGCATATTCCATGGTTTTAAATTTCCCCCTTCCGTTGTAATTGGTGCGTTTATTTGAAATGTGCTGCGGGCGTTTATCCGCAACTATTATAATGTATTATACATATTTTTACGAAAAATTCAACAGCTTATTGCGAATTTGTAAATGATAGCAGAAATTGGAACGGCGCGCAAACATAAAAAGGCTCCCCCCAGCAAAGGGGGGCTCCCGCGGAGCACCAAACAAAAAGGCTCCCTTGTGCAAAGGGAGCTGGCACGGCTAAGCCGTGACTGAGGGATTGTTATTCTATCATTTTGCAGGAACTATAAATCGGCAGTATGTGTGAGACAATTCCTCCGTCTTGCCTTACGGCAAGCCACCTCCTTTTGCACAAAGGAGGCTTAGATAAGTTGGAATGCTGTGTTCCCCCTTGCACAGGGGAGGCTTCTATTAGAGGAGATGCGCGTGCCACCTCCTTTTGGAGCCGCGCAGCGGATCCTCACAAAGGAGGCTTAGGGCTTGATTGTAGGCTCACCCAGCAATGGGAGCTGTCGGCGGAGCTTTATTCAAATAAAAAGGCTCCCTTGTGTAAAGGGAGCTGTCACGGCTAAGCCGTGACTGAGGGATTGTAATGCTATCATTTTGCAGGAACTATAAATCGGCAGTATGTGTGAGACAATTCCTCCGTCTTGCCTTACGGCAAGCCACCTCCTTTTGCACAAAGGAGGCTTAGATAAGTTGGAATGCTGTGTTCCCCCTTGCACAGGGGAGGCTTCTATTAGAGGAGATGCGCGTGCCACCTCCTTTTGGAGCCGCGCAGCGGATCCTCACAAAGGAGGCTTAGGGCTTGATTGTAGGCTCACCCAGCAATGGGAGCTGTCGGCGGAGTTTTATTCAAATAAAAAGGCTCCCTTGTGCAAAGGGAGCTGTCACGGCTAAGCCGTGACTGAGGGATTGTAACTCTATCATTTTGCAGGAATTGCAAATCGGCAGTATGTACGAGACAATCCCCCCGCCGATTGCATCGGCACCCCCCTTTGCACAAGGGGGGCTTTACAAAGAGATGAAGTGCCGCGTCACCTCCCTTTACTGGGGGGAGGCTTAGATAAATTGGAATGCTGTGCTCCCCCCTTGCACAGGGGAGGCTATAAAGTTAGATAGGACCCTGAAGTTCCCCCTTTTATGACAAATCATTCACCATGCCAATAAATAGAGGTAGAGATGTGGCATTGTCGATGATTGCATAAACAAAAGGTCTGTTCAGATTGACTACTGTCCCCGGACCGCGCAAATACATTTCCACTTCTGTTGCCGCAGCAGCTTTGGTTCCCCGTTCATCTACAGATATGTATGTTTTGTGAACCACATTGTCAATATACAGCGGACCGCCGGATGCGGTTCCCATTTTGGTAAAATTCGATTCATCTCCAAAAGCAGTCGGCATGCCCATACTCATAAGGGCGTCCTTTAATTTGGTGCTGTATTCACAGTTGAATTTCGGAAGCATAATTTCCACTTCCGTCTGCTGTGCGCTTTGCATCCATTCCAGGAACTTTTCACCGGTGAGAGACGATACAAATTTCTCCATGGAACAATCCTCTCCCGGCAGCAGCGCCGCAAAGCTGTAGTTCCCTTTTTTATACGGCTTGAGGAATCCGGTAACATCCTCATCCGTGATATACAGCATTTCCTTGCCTGAAAGCATTTTTATACTTTGAGGATCTTTTCCTTCTTTTTCCGGATAAAACCATTCATAGGAAACCGCATCCTTGGCGAAAGGCGTTTCCCACAGCCCGTCGAATGCCAGCGCATTCAACAGCAGCACCACCGCTCTCGGATCAAACTTTTCCACAAGTTGGTCAATCATCCCGTCTGTGTGCTGATTTACCCAGTAATTGACATCCTTCACAGTTTGTTCGTCAAAGGGAGCTTCATATATAGATGCTTTGTAATAATCCGCACTTTTTTGCAAAAAGTCCTGTTCTATCTCAACTTTATCATCACGAATCCAGAGGGAGTTTGCAAAGCGCACCCGTTCGCCTTTGTCAGAGGGCAGATCCTCTGTATAAGTATATAAATATTCGTTCAGCGCTTCTAAAGAAACTTCACCGCCCAGCACTGTTTCCATTTCTTCTCTCGTTTTGCCGTCCGCTCCGTTGGCAGTCATTGTAAGGGCAAGCATGACGGATATGGGGGAGATCAGCGCATTTTTGCCGTCTGCCAGGGCATCGTCCGCCTGCACAGCAGCTTGAAACAGATTGATGGAAAAATCGGCGACCGTTTTTTTAAAGGACGCGTCTGTGGTTTTTTCGGCGGGGGATTCCCTACGGATGGATTTTGTTAAATCCTGCGCCTGTATTTTATCGGCGCAGCCCATGGTTTGCAAAAGAAGGAACAGGGATAAACCAATACATACTACGGAATAAATCATTCGTTTCATTTGTATTACCATGCCTTTCTTTTATACCGTTCACGCGAACACTGCGCGTTTGGAACGGCAAAGCTCGGAAATAAACAGACTGTCAAGCTCTGTCAGCGTATAGTCCTTTTTGTGAATCAAAACGTCTTTGTATACCCGCTTGTTTTCCCCGCAGACCTTCTGTACCAACCCGTACCGCTCCAAAAGCTTTTCCGGAACGGGAGACACCCACATAAACGTATCGGGATTCCTTGCAAGCAGCTCAAACTGACTTGCCCGCTCGAACACACAAATCCGGCGGCGGATATTGTCCGGCAGTTCTTCTTTTTTGACTTCCGCCAGAGAAAGAGAGGGCACAAAGGGGTCCGCGTGGGCGATTTCTATGTAGTTTTCCAAGTCGTCAAAGGTAACGGAATCCTTCTGCGCCAATGCGCTTTCCCTGCTTACCGCCAACACATACCGGAATTCCGTTATCATTTCGCAGGCAAGCCCTTTTTCGTCCATCATTGCTTTGTAGTATTTGTCGTATGTTTCTGCATATCGGACGATTCCCAGCTTGTAGTCAGCCTGTAAAATATTTTTGATGGCGCGCATGGAGTTGGTTTCCTTATAGAAAATTTCTATTTCCGTATCGTCTGCCAGAAGTTTTGAAAAGTTAGCCAGTGCATCTGCCACGTAGCTTGCCCTGGGGACGGATATGGAAAAACGTTTTTTGCGTACCGCCTCCTTTTGAAACATGCCTTCGATTTCGTCTACCTGTTTCAAAATATTTTTTGCAGAACGGATGAACACCTCTCCGTCCGGGGTGAGAAACATTCCTTTGGAGGTGCGGTCAAAAATTGCAACACCCAGAGAAGTTTCCAGTTCCTTTACGGCGCGGCTCAGGTTCGGCTGCCCTACGTACAACCGTTCCGCAGCCTTGTTGATGGATCCCGCATTTGCGATTTCCACAGCGTATTTCATATGCAATAAATTCATGAACCCCTCCGACTGCTGAATATATATATAATCATTGTACCATATAAAAGGAAGAAAATCTATAAAAAACGCGGATTTATTTGGAATAGCGCATAACTTAAAAGCCTCCTACCACCAAAGGGGGCTGTCGCGTAGCGCATAACTTTAAAAGGCTCCCCCCAGCAAAGGGAGCTCCCGCGAAGCGGGTGAGGGATTGTCTATGCTATCATTTTGCATTATCTTCAAATCGGCAGTTTATACAGACAATCCCTCCGAGTTTTTCTACGCAAAAACCA
>CASTST010000002.1 GCA_949451655.1 uncultured Eubacteriales bacterium
TGTAATTCCTGCAAAATGATCGCTTTACAATCCCCCAGTCGACATCGCTGCGCTTGGTCGACAGCCCCCTTTGCACAAGGGGGCCTTTTAAAGTTATGTGCTACGCGGGAGCTCCTATGAAGCCACGTAGTGGATCCTCACATGGGAACCTTTTTGTATGGTACTTGCTTCGCTACAGCTTCTTTTGAAGGTGGAACCTTCAAACAGACCCTAAGCCTCTCTTGTGTAAAGGAAGGTGGCATGGCATAAGTCATCCCTCCATACCCTAAAGCCCCCCTTGTGCAAAGGGGGGTGCCGATGCAATCGGCGGGGGGATTGTCTATGTCAAACTGCCGATTTGTAATTCCTGCAAAATGATTGCTTTACAATCCCCCAGTCGACATCGCTGCGCTTAGTCGACAGCCCCCTTTGCACAAGGGGGCCTTTTAAAGTTATGTGCTGCGCGACAGCCCCCTATGGAGCCACGCAGTGGATCCTCACATGAGTGCCTTTTTGTATGGGTGCTTACTTCCCCCCTTTACTGGGTTTATTTAAAATAATAAAGCTCCCTAAAAGGGAGCCTTATTTTATTTATTCTATTCCTTATTTCCCAGCTTCTATGGTCCGGCGTCCGCCGTCCCAGATAATTTCCACTGTAACCGGCTCTGTGGACTGCACAGTAACCTGCGGTTCCTCCTCTTTGCTGCTTCTTTCCTCGCAAAGCAGTGTCAAGGTTGCATTTTTCCCAAAAGGATATTTTTCCACACCATGGCGCTCCAAAAGATTGATGTGCCAGGAAATTGTATTTTTCTCCGCATTGGGTTTCAGTCCGATCACATGCTCCAACAAAACAGCAATCGGCACAAGCCCTGTCCAGCCAACGAAATCTCCCTTTGCAGGATTGCCCGGACGCGCCGTGCCGTCCTCGCCCGGGAAGGGTGCATAGTTTTCAAACACCGTTCCGGTCTTTTTAAATACCTGCACAACATTTTCCAAATGATTTTTGGCAATCTCATGAGACAGCGCAAACTTTCCATATTTGTCCAGTCCGCCCAACACCATATAGTTTGTGGGCGCCCAGATACCGCCGTTCCAGTATCCGCCGTCTTTTCCAAACCAAGGATGATCTGCCGACAGGGCAGGAATCCGGTGTGGACACTTGAATTCCTTTTCGTTTTCCAGATGCGCTACAAACCGGTCTACCCGTTCTTGCGGCACAGCCTCTGCCATTAACGCCCAATACGCGCCAATATGCTTCACCATGTTCAGCTCGCCGTTTTTCCATAGGTCGTAGTAGAACGCAGTTTCCTCATCCCACAGTTTTTCGTTGATTACCTTTTCCAGATTGTCCCGTTCTTCCCGCAATCCGGCAACTTCATCTTCTCTGCCGAGCAACCGTGCCATTTCCATAAGGATGTTGCAGTTCATCAGCTCCTGCAAACATGCATCGTTCCAAACCATGTGCCCATGGGAGAACATAATTACATATCCCGGCTGCTGTCTTGGTAAATTATCCATGCCGCAGCCCCAGCCGCTGGACCAGTATGTGCCGTCAGGCCAGGTGTGATTCAGCCGCAGCCATTCGTGATATGCCATCAGCGGCGGAAATACTTTTGCAAGGCGGTCCATATCGCCGAAGTTCTTGAAATATTCCCATTCACACCAAGGCATAATGTCGGGACCGGTAGCAGCGGGATCATATCGGGTAAACCGGTCTTCTCCGTTTGCTTCTATAATTTCCCGGCAGATAAAGCCGTCTTTGTGCTGCAGGGCATAAAAATTGTCCAGCGTGCCCTGAAAATTGAAGCTTCTGCTTGCATATTTTCCAAACATCAATATAAAGGAAGAATCCCACATAAAAATGCAGCCGTTAAATGCGGTGTCAATAAAATTGGATACAAATCCGGAGCCGGGTTGGGGCTGTCCCAGATTTCCGAACGCCAGCTCCCATGCTTTCCAGTAGCAGGCGATTTCATCCCCATGTCCATCCCAAATCGGGTTTGGCAGACGGTCACGCTCCTGTTCAAAGGTTGGCAGGGGGTGGTTTTCCGGATCTTTTCCAATAAACACATTTTCCGCGGCGTGGGGATTTTGAGCCAGAGATATTTCACAGTTTTGCTTAAAACTCATAAAAGGGTTCCTTTCTATGGGATCTTTTGGGATATTTTATCATATTGCAGCCGTCCTGTCTACGTTTTTCAGAAAAAACGCGTGCCATCTTGCCTGCATTTATGGGGCACACCCGCTCCACTGTCGAATATACTGATATGGAAACAAAAGAAAGGCAAGGAGAAAATAAAGAATGTTTTTTCATACATACAAAAACAATGAACTATTAGAGCGGCTTAGAGGCAGAGCAGATGCATCTGCAAGGGTGTTCGGCAGCAGAGAATACCGCACCGTCCGGGGAACGGTTGAATTTTATCAGATGCCCGATAAGGTGCTGGTGCAGGCGCACTTCATCGGACTGCCGGATCAGCTACATCATTCCCCGGATGGAAAACCCTGCGGCGGCAGTATTTTAGGATTTCACATTCATGCAGGCGGCAGCTGTACGGGAAATGAAACAGATCCTTTCGCAGACGCCGGCGGACATTATGACAATACAGTGACAGCCTCCGGAGGTACGCAGGGGTGTCCCCATCCCTATCATGCGGGAGATCTTCCACCTTTGTTTGTAAATAACGGCACAGCTTTTATGATTGTTGCCACCAATCGGTTCACTGTAGAAGAAATTCTGGGACGCACTGTGATTGTCCATGCCCATGCGGATGATTTTCATAGTCAGCCGGCGGGGGATGCAGGCGGCAGAATCGCCTGCGGAATTATAAGAGGATAAAACATTCTATCCCCCAGCATGCGCGGGGCACCTTCTGTTTAAGCCCCGCTTGTGCACAGGGGGTAGCATACTGCAAGCACGATGCGGGGCCCCCCATTTATGCCCCACTTGTGCAAAAGAGGAGGAACACGCTGCAAGCTCCCACCATATCCCAAGCCCCCTTTACAAGGGAAGGTGGCATGACATAAGCTTCTACCATACCCCAAAGCCCCCCTGTGCAAAGGGAGTGCGGCTGCAAGCTTCCACCGTATCCCAAGCCCCCCTTGTGCAAAGGGGGGTGGCGGCGGAGCCGGCGGGGGGATTGTCTATGTTAAACTGCCGATTTGTAATTCCTGCAAAATGATCGCTTTACAATCCCCCAGTCGACATCGCTGCGCTTAGTCGACAGCCCCCTTTGCACAAGGGGGCCTTTTAAAGTTATGTGCTAAGCGGAAGCTCCCTATGAAGCCACGCAGTGGATCCTCACAAGGGAGCCTTTAATATATTTTGTGGCTACACGACATGCCCCTTTGCACATGGAGCCTTTTTGTTTCTGCTACAAGCAAGCATTGATCCGGCGGACGGCATCCTGTAAAATCTTTTCCGGATTGTTTTCATTCACCACAACAATGCGGCGGGACGAGTCAAATCCAACAATTTCTCCGTCCGCACCAAACAGCGGACGGTTGTGTACTTCCATTTTACAGGCTTCGGGACAAATGAGAAGTCCCTCGGCGCAAAGATCCCATAACCCCTGTGCCCAGGAAATCTCCCGAAACCGTCTGCGCAGCCAGATACACAACGGATTCTCTCCATTAAACAGCGCGTCAATTTCATCGTCTGTGCGTCGAAACGGCGCTACCACCTTTCCCGCGCAAACCAGCACCATGTTTTCCGCAAGGGAAAACAACAGCTTTCCCCCTTCAATATCGTTGTGATAATTATATTCACCTGTATTATTTTTCCCGTCCAGATCATCCAAAGCCAGCCATACCACAATCAGCCGTTGGCGAATTTCAGGATACATTGCCAGCGCGCTCGCTACATTGGTGCAGCAGCCAGTGATAACTACATATACAGGCTCCTTAGTTGAAAGCACTGCGCGGCGGATATTTTCTGCCCCGGGACTTTCCAGCGGATGCCCCGCACGGGTGATATAGTCCGGCGCTCCTGCAAATGCAGGAATTTTTCCGGCAAGCCCTGCAGCGGCAATAATTACTTCGCACTCTGCCTTACCGGCGGAAACAGTTTCTCCACTATTCTCATTAAAGGGTGCGGAAATGGCTGCAAGCACTTCCACCCGATCCGGGGATCGCAGGGCATAACCCAGAGCAAATTGATCGTCTCCGTCGGCGCCTGCATCACAATCCACAATGATTTTCTTTACTTTTGGGCTTTGGATATGCGCAACAATCTCTTCCGGTGACATAGACATTCTCCTTTACATATGATTGACAAATCGCCATAGGTTGGGTAAACTTATATTATGTAAAAACTTGGCGGGGGGATAAAACATGCTGTTTTCAGATATTCTGGCAATTTCGGATTTATCCGATCACCCTATAATTCTCACAGGACATCTCCATCCGGATTATGACAGCGCCGCGGCATGTCTGCTCATGCAGCAGTTTCTGAAGCAGTGCGGTATAAATGCACAGATCTGTCTGTACGGCAAAATGGATGCACACAGCAACGCAGTCCTGCAAAAACATGGCTATGATCCAGAGACGTTGTTTGCACCGGTTCCGGAGAATGCCTGGCTGATTTTGTGCGACTGCCATACTACAACCCAGCCCGGCAAGGTGATCGCCTGTGTGGATCATCACCCCGTCATGGATGTGCCGGATATGCCTGTGTACCTAAACCGTTCGGCAAGCTCCGCCGGGCGGATCGTATATCACGAAGCAGCCGCATACGGACTGCAAACAAACCGGGAAACGGATTTCCTTACCCTTGCCTCTGTTTATATGGACACCCGTGCTTGCAGCAGCACAAAATTTCAAGCAGCGGACAAGCCATGGATGATAGAAACTGCTGCCCGGTGGAACTTTGATTTACCGGCTTTGGAGCGGGACGGACTGTGCCTGACAGATTTGACTCAACCTGCGGATCTGTTGGCGCAAAACGATTTTCGGGCATACACCTTCGGAAAGTACCATGTTGCTTCCAGCTACGTGCAGGCGGAAAAGGAGGAAGCAGTGCCAATTGGGACACTGCTGGAATGCTGCGAGACAGCATGCTGCAGTGGAGCATATGATTATTGGGTGTTCCTATGCTATATCCCTCCCAAAAAAATAACGGATGTATATTTGTTCAATCGGGATGAAAATGCATGGAATAAAACACGGCATGTGGGAATTCTTTCCCGGGGAAACGATGTAATTCCCGCATTGGAACGCAAGCTGATAGATCGGTAATATTATAGCGTTTTTTGAAAAATTGTCAATAAACTTATAGCAGGTGTGGCAAGCTGCGAAAGTCAGCACCTACGCGAAAAGGTCCCCCCAGCAAAGGGAGCTGTCATGGAGCAAGCATTCATACAAAAAGGCTCCCTTGTGAGGATCCACTACGTGGTTCCATAGGGAACTGTCACGGAGCAAGCACCCATATAAAAAGGCTCCCTTGTGCTGGAGCCGCATAGCGGATCCTATGGAGCTCCCGCGAAGCCACAAAATATATTAAAGGCTCCCTTGTGCAAAGGGAGCTCCCGCGTAGCGGGTGAGGGATTGTTTCTTTTATCATTTTGCAGAGATTACAAATCGACAGTATGTACAGACAATTCCTCCGTCACGGCTAAAGCCGCGCCACCTCCTTTTACACAAAGGAGGCTTGGAGAGATGGGAGCTTGCAGCCGCGCTCCCTTTGCACAAGGGGGCTTGGGGATATGGTGGTGGCTTACAGCGAGCCGCTTCTCTATCCTGGGAGACTTAGAAAATGAGATTAGAGGCTGCGCCATGCTCCCCCTTCTCAGACCATAAATATAAAGAAAGACAGGTATTTACAATGCTGTACGTATGGATTGCTGTTTGTATTGCCGCAGGAGCCGGCGCAGTATTTCTTGCAGGGTCTGCACCAAGCAGAAAATGGTTTTGCCGCGCCGGGTACGGATTTCTTGCCGTGTCCGCCGCAGGACTGATTGGACTGTGCACAGGAACTGTTCTTTTCTTTTTAAATCATACCGGAGAAAACGACGGAGAAACCCTGCTGCGGATGTTCTTTTCCATAACTGCTGCCGCGGCGGGGATCTGTATTGTGATTGTTCTGGGAACGATATTTACCGGGAAAAAGCTGATTCGTCCCGTTGTGGTGTCCGTTCCGTTTTTGTGGACAGTCCCCCTTCTTCTGTGGACAGATCTGTGCGCTTCCTGGACGGACAAGCCCGGTATGATTCTGACGCTGGGGCTTTCCCTGTGTGCTTTGCTGTTCCTTTGTCCTGCTGCTGCATTTCTTCGGGCAGCCGCCCTTTTAAAACAGGGGGGAACAGAAAAAACGTACCAACATAAAGGGAAAATAAAAAACGAAAAAAAGAAGCGGTAAATATCCGAACTTCCGGAAAATACCGGGGGACAAAATAGCCTTCCCCTTGACACAATTCGCACAGCACAGTATAATATTAGATGAAGTTTATAGGAAAGTGTACTGCCCAAAGAAAGGAATTTACATACATGAAAAAAATAATGCTTGGCAATGAAGCAGTCGCAAGAGGACTGTATGAAGCCGGCGTGCGGTTTGTATCCAGTTATCCCGGCACACCCAGCACGGAAATATCTGAATTTGCAGCAAAATATGATGAAATTTACGCAGAATGGGCGCCAAACGAAAAAGTGGCGCTGGAGTCAGCGCTAGGCGCAAGCTTTGGCGGCGGACGCGCCTTTTCCGCAATGAAGCATGTTGGTCTGAACGTTGCAGCAGACCCCCTGTTCATCACTGCTTACACCGGCGTCGGCGGCGGGTTCGTCATCGGCGTTGCCGACGATCCGGGAATGCATTCTTCCCAGAATGAGCAGGACAGCAGACATTACGCCATCGGCGCAAAACTTCCGATGATTGAGCCTGCTGATTCAGCAGAATGCAAAGAATTTGTTAAGCTTGCATATGAACTTTCCGAACAGTTTGATACCCCCTTCATCCTGCGGCTTACCACCCGTGTGTCCCATTCCGGCGGTGCAGTAGAACTGGAGCAGCGGACGGAAAAACCGGTTTTGGAATATACAAAAGATCCTGCAAAACGGGTTATGATGCCTGGAAATGCAAAGCGGCGCCATCCTGTTGTGGAACAGCGCCTTGCTGATCTTGCAGAATATGCATATCATAGTCCTCTCAACCGGGTGGAAATGGGCGGTACTGCCGTTGGTGTGATTACCGCGGGCAACTGTTACAACTATGCAAAAGAAGTATACGGCGACAGCGCTTCCTATTTGAAGCTGGGACTGATTCATCCCCTGTCGGAAAAGCAGATCCGCGAATTTGCCGCATCTGTAGATTCTGTTGTGGTTATCGAGGAACTGGACGGCGTGATCGAAAACTTCTGCCGCTCTCTCGGCATTCAGGTCACCGGTAAAGACGTGCTCCCCCTGTGCGGCGAATATTCCCAGGAGCTGCTCCGGGAAAAATTGCTGGGCGAGGAACCCTGCACCGTGTCGGTTGCAGACGAAATCCCTGTACGCCCGCCGGTACTATGTCCCGGATGCCCCCACCGCGGTGTGTTCTATACCTTGAAGAAAATGGGGCTGACCGTATCGGGAGATATCGGCTGTTATACCTTGGGCGCTGTGGCGCCTCTGGGCGCAATGGATACAACCCTGTGTATGGGCGCGTCCATTTCCGCACTGCACGGATTTAATAAAGTACGCGGAGATGATTCGAAATCTGTAGCCGTAATCGGTGATTCTACGTTCATGCATTCCGGCATGACCGGTCTTGTAAATATTATTTACAATGGCGGCGCGTCCACCGTAGTTATTCTGGATAACCGGATCACCGGCATGACCGGGCACCAGCAGAACCCCCTCACCGGACTTACCCTGAAAAACCAGCCTGCTCCCTATATCTGTCTGGAGGATATCTGCGCCGGACTGGGTGTTGCAAGAGAGCACATTCGTGTGGTAGATCCTGCCCAGCCTGCCGAACTGGAGAAGGTTCTGAAAGAAGAGCTGGCCGCAGATGCAGCTTCCGTTGTGATCTGCCGCCGTCCCTGCGCCCTTTTGAAGGGCGTGGAAAAGAAGCCCCCGCTGCGTGTTGACCGGGAAAAGTGCCGGGGCTGCAAAGCGTGCATGAAAATCGGATGTCCCTGCATTTCCATGGTAGCAGGAGAAGATGGTGTAAAAGCAAAGGTTGACGAGGGCATGTGCGTAGGATGCGGACTTTGTGAACAGATGTGTCCCTTCGATGCATTTTCATCCACAACGGAAGAATAACGAGGAAAATAAATATGACAACAAAAAATATAATGATCGTCGGCGTTGGCGGGCAAGGCTCTCTTCTGGCAAGCAGAATTTTGGGGGCAGCCGCTACGGCAGGCGGATATGAAGTAAAGATTTCCGAGGTGCATGGCATGAGTCAGCGCGGCGGATCCGTTGTAACGTATGTGCGCTACGGGGAGAAGGTAAATTCCCCTGTAATTTGTCAGGGAGAAGCAGACGTAATTCTGTCCTTCGAGCTTTTGGAAGCTGCAAGATGGCTGCCATTTCTGAAACCCGGCGGAACACTGATTACCTCTATCCAGGAAATTAACCCTATGCCGGTTATTATCGGCGCAGCGGAGTATCCGGCAGATTTGGCAGAGAAAATAGATGCGCTGGGCGTAAATATCATTGCGAAAGACGCCGCTGCTATTGCAGAAGAAGCAGGCAACGTACGGGCAGCTAATGTAGCGCTGATCGGACTTGGCGCCCATGTGCTGGGCTTTGATGCGGCAGTGCTCCGGGGTGCGGTAGAGGAATGCGTTCCCGCAAAGGCGCGGGAAATCAATCTGCGTGCCTTTGATTTGGCGGCAACACATCAGGATGTGCAGTAATGGTGGATTTGCTTGCATTACAAAAACATTTTATCCTGACCCATCTCAGACCGGGTGATACAGCCTGTGATTTTACTATGGGTAACGGACACGACACCGCGTTTTTATCCAAAACGGTCGGAGAAACAGGACAGGTTGCGGCATTTGATATTCAGCCTGCTGCTCTGGAAAGTACAGCCCGCCGCTTGCGGGAGGAAAATTGTCCGAATAACTGGGAGCTGTACTGCCGCTCTCATCATTTGGCAAAGGAATGTGTCCGGGGACCCATACGGGCAGGTATGTTCAATTTGGGATATATGCCAGGCAGCGGCAACAAAGCGCTGACCACCATGCGGGAGACAACGCTCCCCGCGGTAGAGAGTGCGCTGTCCATGCTGGGACAGGACAGTATCCTTATGGTAGCAGTTTATCCGGGGCATCCGGAAGGGGCTGCAGAGGGAGAGGCATTGCAGGCATATTTTGCCACCCTCAGCCGGTACAAGCTGAGTATTGCAAAATTTCAGATGCTCAATTCTCCCACATCCCCGTATTTTATGATCGCAGAAACAAAGTAGATATATAAAAAGCAGTATACAATTTGACTGGGGGCGAGGCTGTGAACAATAAAACATATGGCTCCCGCCCCGCGTCCCGGGGCTATGTCAACGCGGACGGAACCGTTGTCCGCCCGAAAAAAACCAGCGGGCCTCCGCCTACAAACGCACCGCAGCATAAGGCGCGGGCAATGTATGGAGCACAGCCTGTACGTCCTGCTGTTCCCCCACGCAGTACGCCGCCCCGTCCGTCGTCAGCGGCGGCAGGAGGTGCGCAGAGAAAACCTATGCCGCCTCATCCGCAGGCAGGCAGACCTGCTGCACAGCCCCGTCCGGCTGCAAATCCGGGGCAGAAAAAAAGACCGCCCCAAGGGCAGCGTCCGATGCGTCCGGCCGGGGGGAAACAACCTGTACAAAAACGTGGAACACCCCGTCCGCCCCAGCGCAGGGACAAATCCGGATGGATCTATCCGGAAGGCGCTGGAGGGACAAATCCCGCTTCTGATTTTGAACGGTACTACCGACAGCGGCGGCAGGAAGAGCTACGGCGGCAGCGGCAAAGGCAGGAGCGTGCGCGCCAGGAAGCTCTGCGGCAAAAGAAATTGCGCCGTAAAAAGCGGCTTGCCCAAGTGCGTGGGATATTGGCGCGATTTATCATTGTGTTTGCACTCATTTGCGGGATCACTGCGGGGGCATATTTCAAAATATATCACAAGGGTGCTGTAGAAAAATATAACGCCGTAACATTTACTGTCGGCAAAGACGACACATTTGAAGCCGGCGCTTCCGCGGCATATTATGGCCGCGTGCTGTATACCGATTTCACCCGCTTGGCGTCTTTTCTGGATATGCCCATGGCGGGCAGCATCCACTATATGCGCTTTATTATTCCTTCTGAAACGGAAAGCGACAGCGCAGGAAACGGTATGGAGGAAACAGTGCTGTTTACTGTTGGATCTTCAACGGTCAATATCAATGGTGTCAATATGAACATGACAGGACCCTGCCGACTGATTGGCACATCCATATGGGTGCCCCTCTCATTTGTGGAACACTATATGTCCGGCGTTACGGTAAAATATGAAAAATCGGATAAAATTTCTTTGACACGTACCATAGTGGAAGAGGAAAACAATAAGGATAAAAAACAGGAAGAGAAGAAAACAGAGCCGCTCACCTTCCGGGTGAAACCCCAGAAACCCATTGACCCGGTGGAATATCCGAATGCGGCAACGTAAACCAGAGAATATTCACAGGTTGGAAAGGCAAATACATTGACAAATATTGTTTTGATCGGAATGCCCGGCTGCGGAAAGAGCACCGCAGGCGTGCTGCTTGCAAAAACACTTGGATACAGCTTTTTGGATACGGATTTGCTGCTCCAGCAAAAGGCTGGAAAAAAGCTGTATGAAATCATCCGGGACGATGGGATGGAAGCATTTCTGAGGTTGGAGAATGAGACGGTAGCGGCGCTGGGAAATTTGGATAAAACTATAATTGCTACCGGCGGCAGTGTGGTGCTTGGAGAAGCAGCCATGGCGCGGTTGAAAAGTCTTGGAAAGATTGTTTATCTACAACTCCCCCTTGCACAAATCGAGCATCGGATTTCCAATATCAAAACAAGAGGAATTGCCATGGGTCCCGGAGAAGGACTGGCAGACGTTTATGCGCATCGGGTTCCTTTATACGAGCGATATGCGGACGTTACTGTGTCTGCACAGGATTTCTCGCTGGAGGAAACTGTGGAAGCAATCACGCAAATGGTGATTTGACAGGGTGTCCGTTTGTCCCCCAGAATATTTAGAAGTAAAAAAATCAGCCACCTTTCAGTGGCTGATTTTTCTATATTAATTGGCACATTGCGATTGCATTACAGATAAAACAAATTGCACGTATGGAAACCAATACGATGCATAAAAAATGATCCGTTAAACAGGATGGATATTCAAGGCGAATGCTTTTTGTCTGTTTCAACGAGTTGGATGCGCCTATTTTGCTAACCATTGACATACGTGTACAGATTCAAACTGGTCGAATCAGCTATGCTTCCATCCAGTATATCCGCATTCATGAACCGCTTCAGCTGCGGATTGTAAAACCGCGTCCGCATGTACAACAGCCCATTGGGATCCGTCAGCACACCGTACTGCCCGTTGTAGCCGAAGATCAGCTTGCTGTCTCCCGTACGTTCAATCGTGCTTCCGTATGCGTCATACTTCAATGTGTCTGTCACATTGCCATCGATGTCTGTTACTGCAACCACACTGCCACGGTAGTCGTAATGGTATACCATGTACTCCCCGTTGCATCGCGACCACAATAGTCCTTCCGTTCCATAGAAATAGCTGGTCTCATTCTCATTGTGATCGCTCGTCCAGATCAGCCTGCTTCTTCCTCCCGAGCTGTCATACAGATACTGCATATTCGTATGATAGTAGTACATATTGATTCGGGTGCCGTCCGCATCATACCAGTATTCGTTATTGTCCCCGTCGATCTTTTTCAGGCGGTTGGTTACGTCATAGCTGATACTCACTTTCTTTCCCTGAATCTTGCAGGTGGTTGTATTTCCGTTCACCGTCACGCCGATTCCGTCTTCATTCATCTTGCTGATGCTGTTATTCTGATTGTATTTGTACGTGTTTGCTGTCCCATCCGGCGTTACTGCTGTCAGGATGTTTCCTGCTGCGTCATAGGTGAAGGTTTCCGTATGAATCGCTTCGTTGGTACGCAAATCATATTCCACGCGCTGCGTTACCCGTCCCAGACTGTCGTAGGTCATACGGTAGTCTATCATTTCTATGGGATTCAGTTCCGATGTGATTCTTCCCAGCGTGTCATAGGTGAAGATATTGATAAACAGAATTTTTCCGGTCTTGTCTTTATCCGTCAGGATTTGCAGTCTGCCTGCGTTGTCGTAATTTTTCGTGACGGTTCCGCCGTCAATGTTGTTGACTTTCGTAACCTGATTCTGTTTGTTGTACTCGTATGTGGTAGTGCATTCCTCTCCTTCCACTCCGCTGGTCAGCATGTTGTGGTTCGCGTCATAGGTATATACTGCTGCTTCTCCGGTTGCGTGCGTCATTTTGCACAGGTTCCCGCAACAGTCGTATTCGTAGCGGATGAATATCCAGTGTGTAACGCAGCTTGAAAATCAAGCTGCGTTACCAATGTCACTTTTTAGGATGAGAAATACTGTTCCAGCATATCTTTTGCCCACTGAATAATTTCTTCTTGTGTATGCTCTGATTCATTGAAAGATGACATTTCTGCATCGCTGAAATTACTAAGCGCATATCTTTCCAACAGAGGTCGTATATCATTGCTTTTTTTCTCAGCCAATACTGATCCAACCTGATAGATGTAATCAATATTTTCAGTCAAGAGCATATTTGCCATAGCTTCATCAATGGCATTCATATAACCAAGATCATATCCATAAATATCCAAAAATAATTTATAGGACCACATATCATAGGTGGAATCAAACCAGCTTAAGTATTTACTACCGTTTACAAAAATAATATGCTCTTGAAATTTATAAAAATTAGTGTTCCCAAAGTTTCCCAATTCCTCAAATGAGGAAAGTGGATCATCAGGCAGCGTTTCACTTTCTCTATCGGTAAACGAAATACGTCCTTCTAAATAATCACTATCAATAATATAGTGGGGATACATTCCGTGCAAGTTCCCGCTGAGATAAATTTCAAAAGTAAGTTTGTCTCCCAACTCTGTTTCTAAATCATAAAATCTATGTCTGTTACCACACCCGCTTAAAATAGGCATCAACATTAAGACAAGCAAAATTATCGAAATAGCTTTTTTTATTTTCAAATTATCGCCTTCCTGCTTGTATTGCTATATATTCTGCAAATCCTTTTGCAACATCCGGATATATGCCTTCGCTATAGGATGAATCAAACATTGTCTTAAATGTATTCGTCAAAAGACCAGGTGCGAGATATCCCGCGGCACAGCTTTCCAATGCACTTTGACTTCCGTTGAACCCTCTATCCAAAAATAAAGAATATCTAGCTTTGTAACTATCACCATAATATGTATCTATTGCTTCATAAATAGGTGTCTCATTCATATAATCTGCAATCAAAAAAGCATCAATGTCGCCAAGCAAATCGCTTTTGGGGAAGGTAGATTTATCGCTTTCCATAAAATCCATTACAGCTTGTACAATATCTGAACTAGAAGATATACCAAGGTCTTGCACATTTCCAGCCAACGTAATCAGATCACCTGCCCAGCCTGCATATGCATTAAAAGCATTATCCAAACTATCATCCAAGCTGAAAGTATAGTAATAATTTGCATTTAAAGTAGCCATCGAATGCACAAAGTCAATTTCAGCACCAGAAGATGGATCAATAAACACGGCAGTTTTTAAATAATCATACTCATGAAACTGCTCTAAGTACTTTTGCCCTCCTCTGTCAATTGGTCCTGCTATTACGCTCCATGCTAAACCTTTTGCGGCACTTGCATCATAAAATCTTTTACTAATTATAAACTTCAATACTGCGTCATTTGCATACCTTTGGACATAACCGGTATTCTCAGGTGTATTATAATAGGAAAAAGCTAAATTATACAGTCCTTCCAGTCCTGATATTATACTTAAATTATTGCTGTATCCCCGCTCCGCGCTCAACCCAAAAGGATCCACAAACGAAATCGGGTTCCCATTGACATACGTATACAGATTCAAACTGGTCGAATCCGATATACTTCCATCCAGTATATCCGCATTCATGAACCGCTTCAGCTGCGGATTGTAAAACCGCGTCCGCATGTACAACAGCCCATTGGGATCCGTCAGCACACCGTACTGCCCGTTGTAGCCGAAGATCAGCTTGCTGTCTCCCGTACGTTCAATCGTGCTTCCGTATGCGTCATACTTCAATGTGTCTGTCACATTGCCATCGATGTCTGTTACTGCAACCACACTGCCACGGTAGTCGTAATGGTATACCATGTACTCCCCGTTGCATCGCGACCACAATAGTCCTTCCGTTCCATAGAAATAGCTGGTCTCATTCTCATTGTGATCGCTCGTCCAGATCAGCCTGCTTCTTCCTCCCGAGCTGTCATACAGATACTGCATATTCGTATGATAGTAGTACATATTGATTCGGGTGCCGTCCGCATCATACCAGTATTCGTTATTGTCCCCGTCGATCTTTTTCAGGCGGTTGGTTACGTCATAGCTGATACTCACTTTCTTTCCCTGAATCTTGCAGGTGGTTGTATTTCCGTTCACCGTCACGCCGATTCCGTCTTCATTCATCTTGCTGATGCTGTTATTCTGATTGTATTTGTACGTGTTTGCTGTCCCATCCGGCGTTACTGCTGTCAGGATGTTTCCTGCTGCGTCATAGGTGAAGGTTTCCGTATGAATCGCTTCGTTGGTACGCAAATCATATTCCACGCGCTGCGTTACCCGTCCCAGACTGTCGTAGGTCATACGGTAGTCTATCATTTCTATGGGATTCAGTTCCGATGTGATTCTTCCCAGCGTGTCATAGGTGAAGATATTGATAAACAGAATTTTTCCGGTCTTGTCTTTATCCGTCAGGATTTGCAGTCTGCCTGCGTTGTCGTAATTTTTCGTGACGGTTCCGCCATCAATATTGTTAACCTTAGTGACCTGATTCTGTTTATTGTACTCGTATGTGGTAGTGCAGTCCTCTCCTTCCACTCCGCTGGTCAGCATGTTGTGGTTCGCGTCATACGTATATACTGCTGCTTCTCCGGTTGCGTGCGTCATTTTGCACAGGTTCCCGCAGCAGTCGTATTCGTACCGGACGACTCTACCATAGACATCCGTATACTTTGTTACACGGTTCAACGCATCATATTCCCGCTTCACCGTTCCGGTCGAATCGGAGGCTGTTAGTACGTTTCCGTTTGCATCGTATGTATATTGGATCGTTCCGGCTCCGCCGTCCTTTGCCGTGATCCTTCCTGAAAGGTCGTAAGCATACTCCATTTCATAATAGAAGAACCCGGTTACTACGGCATTCAGCAATCCTGCTGCGTTATAGTAATAGCTATCCTTGTAGTCTGTATGAGTACTGCCTTTTCTAAACATACGACCGGTGGAATCGTAGGCATATTCTTTTACATGCCCGCCGGGACCTGTCATAGACGTCAGGTTCCCCATGCCGTCATAAGTAGCATAACTGATTCCGCCCGCTTTGTCAATAGCTGAAATCATCTGACCTGCTCCGTTGTAGGTATAGGTCGCAGACTGATTCATCGCATTGGTTTCTTTTGTCAGATTGCCTGCCCAGTCATACGCATTGGTGGTTTTACTCCCTGCCGCGTTGGTCACCTGGGTAGCATTTCCCATGCTGTCATACACTGCCTGATAATCCACATGACCGGATGCATTTGTGATTTTCACAATATTGCCGAGGGCGTCATATTCCTGGGTTATGGTATTTCCTTTTGCATCCGTCTGGGCTGTCATTCTACCAAGGGCGTCATACGTATAGGATACCACATGCCCACCGGGATCTTTTGTCGAAACAAGTCGATTCAAGCTGTCATAAGTATTTGTTGTGATCTGATTCAGCGCATTTGTCACTGTCAGCAGATTGTCTGCTTTGTCATAGGAATACGTTGTTGTATTTCCTCTGGGGTCGGTGACGATAAGCAGGTTTCCGAAGGCGTCGTATTTGTTGTTTGTTTTGTTGCCCATGGGATCCGTCACATAGATCAAGTCTCCCGCAGTGTTATAGGTATATACAGTTTCGCCGCCCTGGGAATTGACAGATTTTATCATCCGGCCATTGTTGTCGTAAGTATAGGAGGTGGTAACAGTAACATTTGTCATTGCCCAGTCCTCACCCTCATAATCTTCCGGATAATCAAAATCATAGTACGGATCATAAATCGTCAGGGGCTCCTTTGTTTTAGTGAGATTCCCCGCCGCGTCATACTCTTTCAGGATTACGCCGCCTTCTGCGTTTGTCGTTTTAACAACATTATTCGCCGCGTCATACTCGAATGCAGTGGTATTTCCGTCCCGGTCGGTCTGTTTTATCAGTCTGCCCCCTGCATCATAGGTATTGACTGCGGTTGTGCCATCGGGATAGCTTGTCCGGATCAGTCTGTCCTCGCCGTCATATGCATACCGGATCGTTTTACCGTTGGGCAAAATCATAGAAGTCATTTTCAGGTTTCCGTTATAGGTATAGGAAGTGACGTTGCCTTTTGCATCGGTAGACTTCACAAGGCTGCCGCCTGCATCGTATTCCTTTGCAGTTACATTTCCTGCTGCGTCAGTAACCGTAAGCATATTGCCTTTGTTGTCGTAGGTATAGCTTGTGGTATTGTCCTGCGCGTCAGTGACAGACATCAAAAATCCGGCTTCATTATACGTTTTGGTTGTTGTTCTTCCCAGAGGATCTGTAACGGTCGTTGGCTGTCCTTTGGTATATGCGTACGTAACGGTTCTGCTCGCATAAGATGCCTTGGTAAGCAGATTCTGTGCGTTATACGTATATGTAGTGGTAACGCCCCGCAGATCTTTGCTGGAGGTCAGCAGGTTTTTACTGTCATAGGTTTTGGTAACAGTGCCGCCGCCGGGGTATTGCACTTTAGTAAGGTTATTTTTTGCATCGTAGGTATATTCGGTTTTGTTTCCAAGTTTGTCTGTACTGGAAATCAGGTTATCCCGTGTATCGTATACATTTACGATGCTGTTGCCCAGTCCGTCTGTTTTTTTGGTCAGATTTCCGTGGGAGTCATATGTATATTTTGTTTCCGCGCCGTTCGGATCGGTTTTGCTGATAAGCTGTTTTTTATCATTGTACTTGTATACAGTTGTCTGCATGGTTCTGTCGGTAACGCTGACCAGCAGATAATCGGGATTTGTTGCTTCATCATAGCGGATGACCGTTTCCGTGTTATCCGCAATTGCGTCCTTCTGACTGATTACTCGTCCTGCGCTGTCATAGGTATCTGTGAAATAGATAATACCGTTCTGATCGCGTCCCCGCTCGATCTGTCCCTTTTCGTTATACTGATAAGACAGGACTTCTCCGTTTTCATCGGTAATGGAAACAAGATTGCCGTCAATGTATCCCAGCGTACAGGTTCTGCCCGTATTGTCCGTTACAGATGTGATTTTTCCGTCGCTGTTTTTCGTAAGCTGCATATATCTGCCGGAAACTTCGTCTGTAATTTTTATAGTATTGTTATTGGGATATGTGATCAACGTATTCAATCCGGTTTTGCCGGTGATTTTTATAAGTCTGCCGTGGTAATCGTAATATTCCGTAGACTGATCGCTGCAGTTTACAACGTAACTGGTATTCAGCCCGTCCGGGATCCTGGTCGCGGTGTAGTTTTGCTTTGTAACCGTATCGCTTTTAAATACATTGGCATCGGAAGCAGTCTTTTTATACACAGCATAATAGGCGGGACTGTCGTAAATATAGAGTGCGTCGCCATCGTCTGCAATTTTCTTTTCAAAATTATGAGACCAGCCCCTGCCCACGGAGCCTTCTGTCAGCACGTTAGAGCGATAGCTGATGCCAAAGCTCAGCGTCTGTGCGCCGGAAATGGTCATTAGTGTATGGTCGATCACATGTGCGCCGGTGCTGAGATCAATGAGATCTGCGTGATACTCGTCCTTCAGGGCAGGCTTTTTCGGTACTTCAACCGGTTCCTTCACTGTTGTATCCTTCGGTGGCGCAACCGCTGTACCGCCGCCGGAAGTCTTTGTAATTACAATCGCCTGTTTGCCAAGGGCCGCGTATGCTTTCTCAACACTTGCCTTGGAATAGCCCTGTATTTTCTTTGCCATGGGATCGTTGAAGTAATAGTTGTTTTCATCGTATCCAACCAACAAGAGACAGTGAAGCTTATTGTTATATGAAATAGATTCGCCGTCTGGAGTTACCCAGGTGTGCACCTTATATGTAGAAGTCATGCCGACCGTTGCCCACATAACAACAGGGATCCCTTTGTCAATATAAGTTGTGCATAAATTCTGCAAAGATGTTCCGGATGCATTGGTAGCTTTCACACCTATTACATTTTCAAGCTTACCGACAGCTTTCATAATTACAGGAGAGAAGCATCCCCAGCTTTTGTCATTATAACCCGGAAACGGATTTCCCATGTATACTTTGTTTGGATTGGGTCCGCTGTTTCTTGATGGAGAAGGAGTGCTGGAAGTCCAATCCAAATAGTAGTTTAAAAAAGCCGACAAGCTTATTTTATCCGTACCAACGGCATGCTGCAATGCCATAACGGTGCTGGCGCTTTCACAGCCGTTCGGCAGTTTTTCGTTAAACTGATTGATATAGGGGGCATCAATCAGTTTCGCATTTTTCGATGGTGTCGGATCCATGCCTTTGCGCTCATAGATACGGATATCCAGCGCCTCAATCTTTTCTTTCGTAGACCAGCCGGCATTGGTTGTACCGGTATCAAGAGCACCGGGAAGACCAAACTGATCTTGAATGGCTTCCATAACTGGCGGTTCCCCGTTGCTTGCCCAATCCAGCCACCCTCTGCCGGTAACCTTCGCGCGGTACATGAGGCGTTGGATTTTGCTGTAAATAACCTTCATTTGATTGACATAAACCCATGCAAAGGTGTTAAAACTCCAAAAGTATTACCGCCATCCATTAAAGTCTACACAGATACACATCAGCACCAGATAGAAAAAGCTGCGCTTGAGCACGAAAATGTAAATGCACTTATGGTGTTGATAGATTTGTATACCGGTTTAAGAATTGGGGAATTGTGCGGCTTAAAGTGGAGCGATTTTGGAAGGGATAAAGAATATTTTGATATTCACCGCATTATCGAACGGCTGAAAATTCAATGGGCTGAAAACCGCAGCGATTATCAAAGGATTTCTCTTATCAGTGCCCAACCGAACAGCAGCACTGCATTATATATTGGCACACCGAAGACCGAGCAGGGGAAGCGTAGAATATATACTTCCAGCCAAGCCGTTTTGGGATTTGAAAGGATAGAATCCTATCAAAAGAATAATGAAACTTATCGGGAAAATGGTTTTGTTTTTCTGCAAAGAAACGGGAATCCATATGAACCCAAGGCGTACAATGACCTGTATCGAGATGTTTTAAAATGCGCTGATGTTGACTACCGAAACTTTCACACGCTGCGGCATACGTTCGCCACACGTGCATATGAGTTGGCATTCGACATTCCTACTTTATCAGAAATACTGGGGCATGCGCAAAAATCCACTACGGAAAACATGTACGGACATTCACTGGACGACACCAAAAAGAAAGCTATGACAAAGTTCAACAGAGGATTTTTATAATGAATATTATGCATAGAAAGGATAGTACTGAATATGAGTGAAAAATACGGATAGCGGTCAAAGCATTGATTTGAAGAAAAGCAAAAATCCTTGAAAACTTAATGTTTTCAAGGATTCCAAGTTGGTTGCGGGGGTGGGATTTGAACCTCACGACCTCCGGGTTATGAGCCCGACGAGCTACCAGGCTGCTCTACCCCGCGATATTGATTTGTAATAGATTCCTGCCGTTGGTGCCGGAAACCGGAATCGAACCGGTACGCGACTTTCGTCGCATTGGATTTTAAGTCCAAGGCGTCTACCTATTCCGCCATTCCGGCACGCCGGTACACGCATTGGTCCGCTGCACACAAATAGGACCCTTGCAGTTTCAGAGAGGACACTCGGCAGAAGCGCCTCGCTTTGGACTCATTTAGTATACCATTGTATACGGCAAATGTCAAGAGCTTTTCATAAATTTTTCATCGACAGCGGATTTCGACCCCCGCTCCCATGATCCGTGCACCCATCCAGATCTTCTCCCCGCATCCGAAAAAATTCCCGACGCAGCATAGGAATCAAGGGCGCACACACACTCAAGGAAGTAATGCCAAAAGATAGAAGCATAGACAGCATCTCCGCATCCCCTGCCGCATCCCCGCAAAAATGGCACGGAATTTTTGCGGACTGCGCTTCTGATACGGCGTGACGGATTGCCCGCAATACGGGAAGCGCAGTATACATGTCCCCTCCCGCAATGGTTCTGGAACACGCCATGGTATACCGCATCAAATCTCCGGAGCCTATAGAGAAAAAATCCGATACAGCTGCCAGCCTGTCCGCAGCAAAAACTGCTGCCGGTGTTTCAATCATAACGCCGACGGGCAGACTCGGCAAAGCTGTATACCCCCGACCTGCAAGCTCCTCCCGGCATTCCTTTATAAGCCGCCGCGTCTCTTCCACTTCGGATTTATCAGTTACCATTGGAAGAAGCAGCTGAACTGCATTATACTCCGCCGCAGTGCGCAAAACAGCGCGCAGTTGATTTTTGAACTGCTCTTTGTGAGCAAGACAATACCGGATTCCCCGTTGTCCTGTATAGATGTCCGGCGTTTTGTCCCAGCTTGGATCCAACGCACGGATGCATAGCGGCTGACCTGCTGAAAGATAAGACGCCGCTTTTTTATACTCTAAAACCTGCATTTCTTCATCCGACGCGCCTGCCGCAAACAAAAATTCGGTACGGAACAGCCCCACCCCCTCCGCACCTTGCAGGACGCCTGCCCGCACTTCCTCAGCAGAGGAAATATTGCAGAGGATTTGTATGGAACCCCCGTCTGCCGTCTGCAATCTACCCGTGCCTGCCGTCGGCAAATGCGGCTTTGCACATTGCTGCTGCCATTCCTTGTGAAAGTACGTCTGGGAAGCCGGCTGCGGTGCAGCAATAACCCGCCCGGCAGATGCATCGCAGAGGATGTCCGTTCCGGCAGGCACCTGCAAAATCTCCGGAAGCTGCACAATGCATGGAATTCCCATTGCACGGATCAGAATCGACCCATGAGAATGACTGCCGCCGTTTTGACAAAGGACGGCGGCAACCCTTTGCGGATTCAGGTGTGCGACCATAGCCGGAGACAGATCCTCAGCAATCAGCACCGTTTTTTCCGGAAGTGTTTTCAAAAACGAATATGTCTGCACATCGGCAAGGGCGTGCAGCAGTCCCAGACGTACATCCTCAAAATCTGCATATCTGTTTGGTACACGATTCCCCAGCTCCGTCCAAACCTGATCTATAGCGGATTCGGCACTACAGCCCTGCTCCAGAAGATTACAAATTTGCAGTTCTGCACCTTTATCCAAAGCAAGCGCCTGCTGAAGCAGGAGAATTTGCAAATCCTCCCCGGAGATAGCCCCTTCCAACTGCTTTGCCCGCTGCTCTGCCTGACGGCAATAGCATTCCCGCGCCCGATAAAACCGTTCCTTTTCGCTGACAGGACTCAAAGGAGCGTCAGCATGGTATTCCCCGGGAAATAGGCGCATTACATATGCTTTTCCTTCCCCGAATCCGGGAGACACAGACACACCGCAATACCGTTTTTCCGAAAAGATTTTCACGCTATAACCCAGTTGTCCCACGCAAAAGATCCGCGGCGCGGTGAAGCATTTCTTCTTCATCGGGACCGTCGCATACAATCCGCACCTGTGCGCCGGTGCCGATCCCGGCGGAAATCAAACTTACAAGGCTTTTTCCGTCTGCCGTCCGATCCCCCGATTCCAGACGGATGCGGGAATCATACCCGGACATACGTGCCGCAAAGGTCATAGCGGGACGCAGATGCATACTCTGCCCGTTTTCCAATGTTACCGTTTCATAAACCATATCGGTTCCTGCCTCCTCTGATTTTTATACCGTCTCCTGCTGCAGCACTGCGGCAGGCTGATTGACAGAGTCGGTATTTTCTGCCGGCTCTCCTGTATGCGCCTTATGAAAAGCAGCCAGTAAAAACATACTGATGATGGCGCCTACAGCAATCGCAGGAAGCATATACATCCACCCGCCCGCAGTGCGGAATGCAAACATTCCCCCTACAGATGCGGATACAGTGCATCCAAACGCCGCGGTGACTGCACCGGCGGCGGCACTTCCTATAAGACAAGCCGGAATCACCCGCAAAGGGCTGGCGGCTGCATAGGGTACCGCGCCCTCCAGAATACCCCCAATGCTCAAAATATAATTTACTGCGCTGCCCTGCCGCTGATATACGGGAAAATGTCCCCGGAATACAGTAACTGCAAGAGCGATGGAAAGAGGTATAGTAATCCATGCCGCCGCAACAGCAGCAAGCGCCGTACCGCCTCCTGACACGGCAAATACATATGCCCCGCGGGAAAGGGGACCACCCATATCCAAAGCAGTGCATGCGCCCGCCAGCGCGCCTGCAAGGATGCCGCTTAAACCGGCTGCCTCTTCCAGCAGCCGGTATGCTCCGTTATACAATACGGCAGCAAGGGGATTCACTGCGCAAATTGCCGCGCCGGTAAGGATCACGCTGCAAAGCGTGCTGAAAAAATATATCCCTCCGCTTTTTGACATATCCTGTAATCGGACGAAAGGCTTTTGCAGCAGAAGCGTCAGCACACCTGCGGCAAATCCTGCAAACAGCGCACCGAACATACCGGAGGAAACACCCCCGCCGATTTTATGGTAGGATGCGCCGATCACTGCCAGCCAGCCTCCGATAAAGCCCGGCGTAAGACCCCATTTGCCTGCAATCTCCTCTGCAATGGTTGCAGATAAAACCGGCAGGGCAAAGGTAAACAGCATGGTTCCCACAGTATAAAACAGGGATGCAGCGTGAGAAGTATACCCAAAGGACTCTACCACCGGAACGCCTGCAAACAGATCTATAAGGAATCCAATCATTTTCAAAAGCCCGCCGGCGGCGTAAAACGGCAGAACCCGTGCCGCTCCCTTATGCAAATACCGGGAAAGAGAGGGCAAAGAAGGAGAAGTTTTTTTACCCTTCTTTACTTTGGATTTTTGTCGCAAAGACGTATTGTGATATACAGGTGCAGTACCGCTCACCGCCCGGCGCAGCATTTTTTCCCCGTTGCGGATTCCGTCTCCCAAGCTGCCGCGCACTACACGCTTTCCGTCAAATCTGGACATATCAAACGGACCGTCCGCGGCAATGACAATTGCCTCTGCCTGATCCAGTTCCTGCTGGGTGAGCAAATTTTCACTGCCGTCTCTGCCGTGGGTTTCCACTTTTATTGTGATACCAAGCTGTGCGGCGGCAGAATGCAGCGCCTGAGACGCCATATATGCATATGCGTTGTCCTCTGCATCTGCATCCCCCTTCCCAGGCGCATTGGAAACTACCGCTAAAACCCGGTAAAATTCCTGACTTTGAAAAGCAGTGTCAGCAGGTTCCGGCATATCCGGAGGAGTCACGTCGGACCAATCCGGCGGGAAATTCCGGCGCTGGGGCATTGGCATTTTATACGGGTCCATCCGTCTGGCGTTTTCTTCCTCTTCTAAAATGGACAGAAACGCTTCCGGGGTTTCCGCCCGTGCCAGTGCGCGGGCAACCGTTTTATTCATGAGCATGGTAATCAGCCGGGACAACACTGCCAGATGTTCCCCGCCTTGTTTTGGTGCGGCAATCAAAAAAATCAACTGCACCGGTCTGCCGTCCGGGGCACCCCAGTCTATCCCCTCCTGCAGCGTCATGGCGCACAGTCCTGTCCGGCGCACTGCGCTGCCCTGAGCATGAGGGATGGCTGTTGCGCCCCCAACTGCTGTAGTTCCTTCTTCCTCTCGGATCAGCACCTGTTCATAAAACGCAGCAGCATTTTTTAAATTTCCACATCGGCTGTGCAATTCGACCAATGTATCTATAACGCTTTTTTTATCGGATGCAGCGCTGCCGATTACAATTCCTTCTGTTTGCAGAAAATCCCGAATTTGCATACTAAAAATGATTCCTTTCTTCCCCTTTTGCCGCACGGCGGCATACTGTGGGCGGAAAATGATTCTTCACTGGGTATTGTTCCCCTGTTCAGGAAAAAAATCCATTGAAGAGGTGGATTTTTTATGCTATACTGAAATATGTAAAAATTTGATTGGTACGGACGGGAGCTACATATCATATGATAAGAAACACACTGCCGCAGACAAAACTGACATTATCCGATTTCCATTATGATCTGCCGCCGGAGCGGATTGCCCAGACACCCATAACCCCCCGGGACGCCTCCCGACTGCTTGTAATGAACCGGGAAACGGGAGAACTGGAACATCGGATTTTCCGGGATATTTTAGAATATATCCGCCCAGAGGATGTGCTGGTTCTCAATGATACCAAAGTCATTCCTGCAAGAATCGTAGGGCGGCGCGCATATAAGGCCGTGGGAGACAGTGTGGAAAAATCGACCAGCACCGCGCCGGTGGAACTGCTGCTTCTGAAGCAAACGGAAAAGGATGTATGGCAGGCGCTTGCGGGTCCGGGCAAACGGGCACGGATCGGAGATATTCTGGAATTCGGGGACGGGATCTTACAAGCACATGTGGAAGATATTGTGGAGGGGGGGCAACGGATTGTACGCCTTACCTGTGATACAGCCACTATATATGAAGCGCTGCACCAGATCGGATCCATGCCCCTTCCTCCGTATATAACGGAAAAGCTTGCAGATCCGGACCGGTATCAGACTGTATATTCCAATATAGAAGGATCAGCTGCGGCGCCGACTGCGGGACTGCATTTTACAAAGGAACTGCTGGAGCAGGTACGCGGGAAGGGAACTGCCATCGCACCTGTATTGCTTCATGTGGGGCTGGGTACATTTCGCCCTGTAAAAGAGGAGCATATTGCAGATCATGCGATGCACGCAGAATATATCTCCATATCAAAGGAAAGCGCCGATCTGATCAATGAACGCCGGGCCGCGGGCGGGAGAGTAATCGCTGTGGGAACAACCTCCTGCCGCACGCTGGAAAGTGTGGCGGACGAAAACGGTATTTTGCAGCCGTATTCGGGAGAAACAGGCATTTACATATATCCAGGATACCGGTTCAAAATTGTAGACGGACTCATTACAAACTTTCATTTGCCGGAAAGCACGCTGCTGATGCTGGTATCTGCTTTTGCCGGGCGGGAGAAGGTTTTGGAGGCATATCATACTGCTGTGGAAAAGCAGTATCGGTTTTTCAGTTTTGGAGATGCAATGCTCGTGGTGTGAGTAAAAATTTTGGGCGGGGAAAAGCCCGCAAAAGCGCAGTATTACTGGGGTTTCACGGGTTTTTGGCGCTAAATTTTCAAAACAACTTTTTGGGCGTTTTTGGGGTAAAAATGAGGAAAAAGGCCCTTTTTGGCCCAAACTTTTGCAAAAGTTTGGGGCGGGAAAAAGGTGAATATATATTCGTGATTCTTGAATTTATATTCAACCAGCGTAGTTGATGGCCGAGCATTCATGTATCGAAATTATCGGCTTTTTGAACTCAATTATGTCTCTAATGTAGTAAAAAAGAAGAGGAGGCAGCATTTTGCTGCCTCCTTTGCACTCTATGTATATTATCGTTTAAACTGATGAGGAGTACCATTCTCCTGTTCTGTACGAAACGCAATTGCTTTAATCTCCCCACCCTCGACATATATCGCTTTGATCACGTCTTGAAAGAAGTGCTTCAAGTCATAGAATGGAATGTTTTTCACACAGTTTGAAAAATCAATATCGGAGAGGTGGTATAAGTTACGCTGGATGTAAAAGTCATAGCACGTTTTCAAATAGTCCACCTGTGGAACAGATTGCGTACTGATGCTATTTTCCAGCTGTTGTAGTTCCGCAGATAGTTTCTTTACCGCTTCTTTAAGATGATCCATTCGATCATCTGCTTTGTCAGAATTATTTGCTTCAAGGGATTCCATACGTTCTAACTCCCGTTCTTTCATCTGTATCTCAAATTTCAGTTTCCGCTGCTTATCCTGAACATCCCCATTTGAAGAACCACTTCCAAACAATGAACGTTTGATTTCTTCAGCATTAGCAAGCGCTTCAATTTCATCAAAATCCTTACCTCGAAGTAGCATCCTTTTTAACGCCAAAGGAGAAGTGGAGGGGGAAATCTGCCCACATGCCCTTAGCAGATTGAGAAGATAGTTCATGATAAAACTGCCGACTTCTTTATCTGTAAAGTTGCTTTTCGGACAGTGGGGACACCAATAGGTAGCTGGTGATGAAAACTTGCGAGCATTTTCTTTTTCCCACGAGAGTGGAATCTGATGTGTAGTACAGGTCAATAATTCTGCAAAAAGCGGCTTTCGCACATGATAGACCGAATTTTTCCTGTCAGTATATCTCTGCTGACATCGCTCAAAGAGTTCGCTGGAGATAATAGCCGGATGATCGTTTTCCACAAGAACCAAATCCTTCTCGTCATTTATCACTCGTTCCTTTTTCGAGGTATAGCTGCGATAATTGTATCGAAGCGCACCGGTATAGGAAATGTTCGTCAGCATCCGCTCAATGGCGGGCACTAGCCATTTCTTTTTGATTCGTTCTGCTAATGGAAGACTGTTGAGATGTTTGGCTATTGCATATACCGTGATTCCCTGGTCAAACATATTGAAAATAGTGCGGATAATGTTGGCCTCTGGTTCTTCAACAGAATATTCCTTTGTTTTTGGATCCCGCCGATATCCGAAAGGGATACGGAAGCCGGTATACTCTCCAGCCTCTGCCTTTGAAAGCAGAACAGCTTTTGACCTTTCGGCGGCATTGTGTCTTTCCAGCTCTGCAAAAATCAAAATTATCTTCAATAAAGCCTGCCCTACGATACTTGAAGTATCAAATTGCTCTGCCAGACTAATAAAAGTAACGTCTAACCTATGCAATTCTTCAAACATCTCAGTGAAATCGATGATATTTCGGCTGATACGGTCAATTTTCCAGACAATCAGATGTGAAAATTCGCCCGTACGCAGCTTTTGCATCATTTTTTGATAATCCGGGCGATCGGTGTTCTTGGCTGAGTACCCTGCGTCCCGAAAAATCTCGTATTCATTCATGTTCAATACCAACTTCGTATAGTTGATCAGCTCCCGTTCTTGTACTTTTAGGCTGTCCTTGTCAATTTGATATACGGTCGAAACGCGGATGTACAATGCGGCTTTATCTTTTGCTGCAGGGGGGATGTTGTTTTTCTTCTTCCGTGCCATTTTTGCACTCCTTTCATCTTCAATGGGTTCAATCTGAAGATGAAAGGAGATTGACAGTGAAAAATTTTATAACGGCACGGTATATTGGCTATGTGGTTGGGAATGTGAAGTCCATGGAAGGAGGATATGGCTTTAGAATTAAGCTAATCTATAAAGATGGAGAAACACTGGTTGAAGAAAGCGCTGGATACAAATCAGAGAAAGAAGCAAAGTGGGAGAGAGAAGTGTCTATGAAACTCTTGAAAAAACATCAATATGTTATTCAACCAGATACAATAGCAGAAGATTACTTTAATGCCTGGTTGGATTTTGTTTCTCCAAAGCTTTCAAAAGCAATGCGTCAGGAGTATCAGGATGCAGTCCTTTATATTAATCAGAAATATGGAAAAGTGAAGATCCGTTTTTGGGATGCGGAACATGTCGTTTCAGTTTACAAAAGCGTATGGAAAGATTCTAAAACGGATCATACAATAATACGCAATGTTCTGAAAAAAGCCTTAAAGTTCGCCAAAACAGTGGGATACTTAAGTTATGACTTAGAAAAAGACGACTTGATTTTTGAAGAGTGGTTTATTTCAAATGACATGCTCAGCGGCTCAGGGGAAATAACGATGACCGAGGATGGTCAGCCGGTTTATAATTTATCTGCTATAAGCAAATATATTGAGGAGTTAGGAATTGATGGCCTGCATGGGAAGAATAAATAGCGCAGATATAATTTTTATATCTGAAACTTAAATAGAGAGGAGAAGTATGAAAAACATAGAATTGAAAAATGCAGAAAGGAGGGGTAAATTTTGAGTGAGGTCAGTTGTATGGTATATACGGCAGACGAAGTTCAAGAGATGCTACATATAGGAAGAAACAGCATCTACGATTATTTGGGTGAAGTGTACCGAGAGCAATATCCATTCCGAGTAATCAAGATTGGAAAGCAATACCGTATTCCTAAGGCATCCTTTGATAAATGGATTCAATCAGATATTTGAACCAAAGTGAAAAAATTCAAAGGGCTTAACATCAAATTTAAGCCCTCTGAGTTTTTATCTGAAGCCGTCTTATGTTTCGAATTCTGCTTTCCGGACATGTACGAGATTTGTTTAACGATCTCCTTCGATATGACATTTTTATATTTTTGCATGAGACACAGAGTTAGCTGAGTGATATCATTTCACAGAGAATGAAATAGAAGGGATTAATACGGTTTTGTATTATTATGTCGTTTTTTGCTTCTGGGTCGCTTTGCTGCCCAAGGGCAAATGAATATGCTAATCTCCAATTTGCTGCGATATTCCGATAGTAACTTATCAACAGAAATTCTTGAGTTCTTCTCCGCCAAAAAACGTTCAAGTTCAGTTTTGTTTATCATTATATTTCCCTCCATAAATTTATGATGCTTTCAATGAAGCTCATTTAAAATATGGAAGAAGTTGATGTGTCTAAATATTTAGAATGAACACGTCCGCTAAAAAGCCTTGCAGTGTAACAGCGCATTCGATTGAGAGAAGGATGTCGGCATTTTTAACAAGAATGGTGAAATGTGCAATACACTGTATTTCCGAATAGCAAATAGAGGGAGCAAGAAAAGGGACCCTTTTATCAATAAATTGACTGTGTTCTCCAAGGAAATCATTCCCACAGTAAAAAGGTATACCCTCTCGGGCATGATACCAGTCTTTCATGATACGGGCGAATATTGCGTTGTCATTGTTGAGCCAAACAAAAGAGATATAAAAGTATAGCAACAACAAGCTCAAATCATAAATGGGTAGGATAACGCACAAAAGAACAAAACCAGACATTATGCTTAATTTTGTTCCGAACATTGTTGATTTTATTCTGCCACAGTGGTATACTATATCTGAAAAGCTTGGAGGTGCTAACATGAGTGATGCCATAACTGTAAAGGAAGCGGCAAAGCTTTGGGGAATCACGGAGCGCCGAGTAACCGTCCTTTGCAAAGAAGGTCGGATAGAAGGGGCATATAAAAATAACCGCAGTTGGGTGATTCCTATGGATGCCGAGAAACCTGCGGACAGCCGGATTAAAACCGGTGCATATAGAAAAACCAAAACATTGTCTGGTCTACCGCTGCCGGTTGGAATTTCAGATTATCGTCTGGCCTCGACCGAGTACTACTATGTCGATAAGACCATGATGATTAAGGATTTTCTGGACGAGAGACCGATGGTGTCTCTGTTTACCCGTCCGCGCCGTTTTGGCAAAACCTTGAATATGGATATGATCCGCACCTTCTTTGAAAAGACGGACGAAGACACCTCTATTTATTTCAGAGATAAAAAAATTTGGGCTTGTGGTAAAAAATATCGAGATTATCAAGGAAAATACCCGGTGATTTTCATCACTTTTAAGGATGTGAAACGGGACTCCTGGGAGGAAACCTATGATCAGATTTCCAAGATTCTGACACAGGAGTTCGAACGCCACAGCGAGCTCTTGGAAAGCGAGCAGTGCAGCAAATATGAGAAATCGTACTTTAAGAATGTTCTGGAAGGGAAAGCGGACAGCACAGATATGATGATGTCCCTGCAAAGGCTCTCTCAAATGCTGGACGAGCATTATGGTATCCCACCGATTATTATCATCGATGAGTATGACACGCCGATTCAGCAGGGGCATATGAGGGGGTTTTATGATAAAGTGATTCTCTTCATGCGCAACCTCTTTTCAGGCGGCCTGAAGGATAACCGGCACCTTTCTTATGGCTTTTTAACGGGCATTCTTCGTGTGGCCAAAGAGAGCATTTTCAGCGGCCTAAACAATTTAAAAGTGAATTCCATATTGGACAACCAGTATAGTGAATATTTTGGTTTTACGCCGGAAGAGGTAAAAGCGATTGCCCTCTATTACCATGCGGGGGAGAAGTACGCGGAAATCTGTACTTGGTACGACGGGTATCGGTTCGGGGAGACGGAAATATTTAACCCATGGTCTGTCATCAACTATTTTAGCAATGGCTGTCAGCCCAAGACATTTTGGCAGTCAACCGGCAGCAATGAGATCATTGGCGAAATTTTGGCGCATGCAGGAGAAGAAATCTATGAACGACTTAATGCTTTATTGCAGGGGAAATCTTTCCTGACGTATATCGACACCGGAGTTATTTATCCACAGATTCGAAATAATCCTTCCTCCGTATACAGCTTTCTTCTGGTTGCAGGCTATCTGAAAGTCGTAAGGGGAGATCCTGCTTTCAGCGGCGATTATATGTGCGAGGTGGCGCTGCCCAACCGGGAGATTGCGTTTGTGTATAACAAAGAGATTCTACAAAAATTGTCCGATATCATTCCACAGGCTACAGCAATCTCCATTCAAGAAGCCTTGTATTCTAATGATGCTCAAAGGCTGCAAAAGGAGATGCATAAGCTTCTTCTCCAATCGGCAAGCTGCTACGATACTGTCGGAGAAAACTTTTATCATGGTTTTGTTCTGGGGCTTTGCGCCATGATGGATAACCGCTACTATATCAGCTCGAATGGGGAATCCGGAGAGGGCCGATATGATATCCAATTATTGCCTAAGTCAGAGAATATGCCAGGTATTCTGATTGAACTGAAGGCTGCCAGAAATTTCTCCGAAGACAAACTAAAGCGGCTCTCAGAGACGGCTTTGGCACAAATTCAGGATCGCAAATACGATACCGATATGATCTCAAAAGGCGTTAAAACGGTCTTCAAGTATGGCGTAGCTTTCAGCGGGAAACAGGTGGAGATTGCGGCAGCTTCCCAATGAAGAAATAGAAGCAAGTACAGATATGTACAAAGTGCTTTTGACATGAACAAGCAACAGGGGATGATAGAAATGGATAAACGGATTTTCGCTTCTATGATCGTGAAGCATTGGTATCTGCTGGAGTTTTTGGGGCAATCCGATTTTCCCGTACAAAGTCGGGACAGCCGCGAGCTTTGTTCAAAAGCGGCCAAAGGAGAAACGCGTACGAAACAGATCACGGTGTATCGTTTGCTATCCGATCAAGCGGACACACACGCTAAAAATCAAAGATCGGTCTTTATAGAGCCGTATACAGCACTGCAAAGCGATGCACATGTTTATACTTCATATGGTGTGCTATCGGATGAAATCCATATTTGTTTGGGGAAGATAGAACGCTACCTGTTTGCTGAGCGCTTACAGCAAACTTTTCATCAGGATTTGGAGTTGCCGGAGAAAAACGGCAAACCTGTATGCCTCATAGGCCTGAAGTGTGATGAACAAGGGAAGTATATTCCAGGCAGCATTCAAGTGTCCCCGTTGGCTTGGGGGATCTATCAGCTTCTACATCACGCCGAACAATTGACAAAAGAGAATATGGCGGACTTTTTATCCATGAATTCCTATGAGTCCGATATGCAATTTTTTGACAATCAAATGGTAGAAGTGACGGAGGAAAGGCGTGTTGGACAACTGCTCACATCGGATTTGCTGAATTCTATTAGGGATCAAGCAGAAAGAAAATATTTGGTGAATATTATCCAGCGGGAACAGGAAATAAATTGGGACGGTGTCATGATTTATCGCCGGTATAGGACCGAAGAGAATAAGGCGCGGGATACAGACGTTTTTCACGATAGTGACTTGGCCAACAGCTTTTTTGCAGATGATCTGCACATGGTGGAAACAGCGATTAGCGATAGAGAGTTCGGCAAAAATCCGTTGGAACAGGCGATATTGGATTACATAACTGGGGTATATGCGGAAGAAAACCCAGAGCTGCATTGGCTGGATTTTCAAAATCGTATCGATGTGCACAATGTTTGGAACAACGGAAAGGAAGAAAATCGCACCGACTTTTTCCACCGCCATTTGGATATTGCAAAAGCTCCTCTTGGCAAATGGCCGTCCAAATTTATGCCTTGCTTGATGCAGCAGTTGGCAGTCAATTTGAGCTGGCGTCCGTCGCCGGATAACCTGCCCATTTTTTCTGTGAACGGTCCTCCTGGTACAGGAAAGACTACTCTGCTGAAGGAAATCATAGCCGGCAATATCGTGGAGCGGGCAGATTTGCTTACCCACTATCAAGACCCGGATGACGCCTTTATTCAACGTCGCTTTCAAGATGGAGATAAGATGCACAGGGGATATTCTCAATATTGCTGGGGATATTACGACTTTGCCGATGAACAACTGAAAGACTACGGGATGCTGGTGGCCTCGTGCAATAACGCCGCTGTGGAGAATATCACGAAGGAGCTGCCGGATGGGATGGCCCTGTTGAAAGGGATAGAGCCTGGTAAGAAGGAAGATGAGGCCGTTCGTCAAGGCCTTTTGGAAATACAGAAATTGTTTGAAATAGATGAGGCGGACAAAGAAACCTATAGAGTATGGAATCAAGAAAGATATGAATCCAAAACCTATCCGGATATCTATTTTACAAAGTTAGCCAACGATTTGGCGAAAAGGAAAGAGGGGGAATGGGATCGTTGGGGATTGATTTCTGCGCCGTTCGGGAAGATGAGCAATCTGAAGGAATATATGTATGCTGTCTTAAAAACCTATATCGGAAGCTTTGGTTCCAATGACAGCATTCAGCAGCACAAAGAGGAGTATATAGGTGCTGCCCAGCGTTTCAAGAGACAGCATGAAAAAGTCAGACAAATGGAACAAGAGCTCCAACAGATCAGCGGTGCAAGGAAACGCTTTACAGAACAACAAGCGTCGCTGGACAATCAAGCCCAAAGGACAAGAGATCTTCAATCCCAACGAGAACGGGATGCGGAAGAGTTGCTGAAGAACTTGCAGGAGCTGGCGCAGCAGTCAAAACTGGCGGAACATACCTTGAACGATTATCAGGGAGAATTGGCCGATTTACAGCATCGGAAATCCTTCCAGGACGAAAATCAAGTGAATGCGGAAAATCAAGTCCAGGAACTCCGCCAGCAAATTATAGAGCTGGAAAACAGTCGTCAGTTTCGAGACATTGTTCTTGAAATTTTCCGTCGGCCCACCATGTTGTCTCGTACCATCCAGGAGCAGTATCGAGCCTTGGCCACGGCGGAACAGCACCTTCAAGATGAGGCGGCGAAGACGGGACAGCTGCAGCAGGAATTGGAACGTCAAAACCGGAAATGTAATTTACAAAGCGATGTCATAAGCAGCCTTGAAAATCAGCAAAACCAACTTTCAGAAAAACGAAGAAACTGTCTTGAAGAGGTAACCCGGCTGCGCCTGCAAACGGAGGAATGCTTAAAGAAGATCACACAGGCCCGCAAGTCCTATATATCGCTTTTGAAGGAGGCTTCCGAGCAGCGCGGCGCTCAGGCGATGACGGTACTGGATGAAGCGTTCTTCCATCTGTATGATAGTGAAGAGGACAAAGAATCCACTGCGGCACAGGTGGCTAATCCCTGGCACACAGCGGCCTATAATCGGGAGAGGGAGAAGTTGTTCTATGAAGCGTTAAAGCTTCATAAGGCGTTCTTATTAGGATCGAAAGCTTGTTTATGGAATTTTAAGAATCTGTTATTGCTGTGGAAAGAACCGGGGGATGATGGTAAGACTCCTGCAGCATTTTCTCAGCGCGACCGGGAAGCAGCGTTCGGTTCTTTGCTGAACACGGTGTTTTTGCTGACCCCTGTGCTTTCCACTACGTTCGCATCCGCGGGGAATATGCTGTCATCCATTCGGCATCCAGGAGAAATCGGCTGCCTGATTATCGACGAGGCTGGACAAGCCGCGCCGCAGATGGCGTTGGGATCCCTTTTCCGCTGCCGCCGTGCGATCGTGGTTGGTGATCCCAAGCAGGTGGAACCAGTTGTGACGGATGAAATGGATTTGATCAAACAGGTGATCCAAAACGATTATACCAGCTATTATCAATCCAAGATCCACTCGGTTCAAGGCTTTGCCGATCGGCTGAGCACCGTAGGGACAACCTATGCCGATGGCGAACAGAAAACTTGGGTAGGATGTCCATTGGTCGTACATCGGCGTTGTATCAGCCCTATGTTTGAATTGTCCAACGCACTGTCTTATAACCACATGATGAAACAGCAGACTGCTCTGCCGGGATCTGAAAAAGAAGCCAGATTCTGTCAGAGAAGCTCCGGCTGGATCAATGTCAGCGGAAGCGAGAACAGCAGAGCGGGCAAGGATCATTTTGTGGAAGCGCAGGGAAGAAAAGCGTGGGAACTTATCCGAGAATCATTTCGGTTATCCGAAGAAATACCGAACCTTTTCGTCATTACCCCGTTTACTACTGTGCGGGACGGCATGAAGAAGTTGATTCGATCTCAGCCGGAGTACCGGGAGGATGAACGATTTGCCGAGTGGGTTGAAAACAACATAGGAACCGTGCACACCTTCCAGGGCAAAGAAGCGGATCAGGTCATTTTTCTGCTTGGATGCGATAAGAATGCCTTGCCGGCTGTTCGTTGGGTAAACGCTAATATTGTCAATGTGGCAGCTACCAGGGCCAAGTACCGTTTGTATGTAATCGGTGATTATACTGTTTGGCAGCATTCCGTTCTATTCCAAAAGGTAAAGGGAATTCTGGACAGCTATGCTCTTCACGCCCTGCAAAAAGCGGCGGACAATCCCGATGTGCCGCGAAATGAAAAACAGATAGAGCAGTTGTTGCAAGAAGTGCCTGGCGCTGACTCCTTGACAATAGATGGGGAATTGGATGATTGCCTGGTAGCACCCCTTTTTCAAGAGTTGGACGGTTTGTGGAAAAATAGTTCACTCACACCGGCACAGTTGGCGGCGTTCGGCCTTTCTGCATCCGATATGAAAAGTTTACCGTCGAAAATTCAGCAAAGGCTTACCAGCAGTATACTGCTGCATGAGCTGTTTGCCACGATGAGAGAACGGTATAACCTGGAAGATATGGATGCATCCTGTGCAGGCATCTTGTTCTGCAAGACGATGGAATCTATGCTGAAAGAAATGCTCTTAGGGAAATTGAAAGCACTGTTTCCGGACGAGAAGACAAGTAAGGGAAAACTTTGTGATATAAAGGATCATAAAGTAACAACCGGTACCTTTACAACTCTTCTAAATAAAGAAGAATTGCGCTCCCGGTTAGCTTCCCGCAGGGCTATCCTGTTTGAACAGGTTTGCGATGATCGGTGGTGGAAAGAATATGCCGAGGAATTAGAAAAATTTCGTTTGCTGCGCAACACCTGCTGTCATTCCGAACCGCTGAACTGGCAGCAGGAGAACGAACTGATACAGATCCTTTTTGCTAAACAGGAGTTTATCAAAACACGGGTTGGCGATGCCTTGTGATGACGTTTGAAAATATCCAGAACCGATTTTGTGAAAACGGAGGGAAGACGAATGCATGGAAAGCTTTATTTAGAAGTTCCTTATGCAGAAAAGGAACTCGCAAAGAGCTTGGGTGCCCAGTGGGATCCTAAGCTGAAAAAGTGGTTTTATCAAGGGCCGGTAAGCGACTATGTGAAGTTTGCGCGCTGGATTGCAGGAAACCGGGAGCTGACCATTATCGCGCATGAGTATATCTATATCGTGGAAGGAACACAGACTTGCTTTCGCTGTGGAAAGCCCACACATGTAATCGGCCTGGGAATTGGAGAACACACAAGATTATACTGCAATGATGACGGCAGCTTTGAGAGTGAAACCATTGAAGATTTGGTGGGATATGAGCCGCTGTTTCTTTCGTGGGTAGACGATGAAAAGGATATACCGCCAGCCCTATTAAAGTACATAAAGCAAAAATATAATGTGCGCACCGGATTTTCCAAGACAGCAGGAGAGTGCTTTGCAAATCACTGCGATCACTGCGGAGTGATACAGGGAAATTGGTATTTGTTTGAGGAGGACAGCCCTCTTACTGCTTTTATCCCGGACGGGCCAGAGTTAAGGGATAAGTTAAGCAAACTGAAGATCTACAGTATCGGGATTGATGAAAATTTAGTTTTGGATTGGAATTTTGGTATGGGAGATAATGATGAGCTTTATTTCAAATATTGTCCCACCAAAGAGTTGATCTTGCCTCCTAGCGACGATGCATACATCACCTATGCTGATATGTATAAACCGTAAATGGCTGTATTTTATGCTTCATCAAAGCTTAAGAACGCCAAATTTTTCGCCCTTCATATTGACTTTCCAGCTAAAACCTGCTATTATAAATATACAGAAAAGCGGTGCAGGGAAAGTGTCCCCGCACCGCTCTTTTTTGGAGATGCAATGTATATTGGGTGAGTAATTTTATTCAAAAGAAGAAGCCCTCGGAAATGCGCACACACCATGCACTTCCGAGGGCTTCTTTATTCCAGCTCAATACCCTATAGTACCAATCATTACTGTTTTATGTTGGTTGTTTCGCCTTCTGTTTTTCAGTAAACTGTTTCCAGTAAAAAGTGAAACGATAGAGGAGAAAGCTTGACGATGATAGAAATGCTGAGATTGAAAACCTGCTGGGCAATGGCAATAAAATGATGAAAGGGATTTTGCTTGCAGGCGGTAAGGCGACGCGGTTTCGACCAGCAACACAGGCAGTTTCCAAACAACTGCTATGCGTGTATGATAAACCGTTGATCTATTACCCGCTAACGATGCTGATCGAAATGGGGATTCAGGAAATCGCCATCATTGCGGCAGGAGAAACAGTAGATGTCTATCGCAAGCTACTGGGAGATGGCAGCCGATTTGGAACAACTTTTACCTACTTGACACAGCCGGAACCGGGCGGAATCGCACAGGCATTTTTAATCGCACGCCATTTTATCGGAAAAGAAAAAGTTTGTCTGCTGCTTGGGGACAATATCTTTTTGAACGCACATCCCAATCGTATCGCCGCTATGGCTGCAAATACGGATAATGCGTATATATTAGCACTCCCGCATCGAAACCCGTCCCAATATGGTGTCGTTTCATGCAGCAGACGCGGGGAGGTCCTTTCTATAGAGGAAAAACCGCAAAAACCGCAATCTCATTTTATCGTGCCCGGCTTGTACTTTTATAACGCTTCTGTGGTACAAACAGCAGAAAATCTGCAGGTTTCCCCCCGAGGGGAATTGGAAATCACAGATATCAACAAATACTACTGGAAAAAATCCACCTTAAAAGTTATTTATCCCAGCAAAAAAACGAAGTGGTTTGATGCCGGATGTCCCGAGGATCTATATCATGCAGTACGGGTGGTTCGTCAAAAGCAAAAACAAACGGGAAAACAAATCGGATGTCCCGAAGAGGCTGCCTTTCGACAAGGCTGGATCGGGCGGCGCGAATTGGAACAAAGCATGAGACAAAATTGTCATTCAGCGTATGGACAATATTTAATGGAGCTGATGGAACATGCATAAACGCATGATGATAACCGGTGCGGGCGGTATGGTCGGCAGACAGGCTGTACACTATTTTCGTGAAAGTTATGCAGTGACCGCGCTGACCAGAACCATAGTATCCATAGCAGACAAGGAATCTGTGAAGCAGGATTTCAAATTGTAAAACCCGATAAGCCTTTACAGTCGGACAAAAGCTTGAAATTTTAGGAAATCAATATGGCAATCCAACCAGCGTGTCAGAGCTATTAAATATGATTGCCTTGCTTTAACAAACAAAAGCATACGGTATTTATCATGCTGTATGTCTTGGAAGAACAAGCCGGTTGCACTTTGCCAGGCAAATCATCCTGGAAGCGGGATTGGATGTTCCCGCTCAGGAGATAAACAAAGATAGAGAACCCATATTGGACACATCCCTTTCAACAAAAAAACTACAGCAGATAATCCAATATACCCCTGTCCATTGGGATAAAGCACTCACAGACTATATAGACGAGGCAAAATATGAAAATTTTATCCAGTGTCCTGAACGGAGTTTTAAAAATCGGGGCTAAGCAACATAACGATTCGCGCGGCTGGTTTTGTGAGGGATACCGGCAGGACACCTTTCAACAGCTGCAGATACATAATGTTTTTGTGCAGGATAATTATTCGCACACCATAAAAAGAGGAACGATCCGCGGATTGCATTATCAGAAGGAACCGTATGCGCAGACCAAGCTGTTCCGCTGCATCAGCGGCGCAGTATACGATGTGGTAGTAGATCTTCGACAGCACTCTGCAACGTATCTTCAATGGGCTGGATTTGTGTTAAGTGGAGACCGATTTGAATGGCTGCTCGTCCCCAAAGGGTTTGCACATGGATTTCAGGCACTTTGCGATCACTGTGACGTGCAATACAAGGTGGATGAAACCTATCATCCGGATGCGGAGCGGTGTATCTGCTGGAATGATCCGACACTGGGAATTACCTGGCCTGTCCCACAGGTAATTTTATCTGCAAAAGACCGGCAGGGTATGAGGATTGCCGAACTCGGGCATACAGGAGAATAGAATCATGCTAACCAATCAATTTAATCCTCAGGATAAGTTGCTGCAATACATAGACAAAATCAATGCTTTTCTGTCTATTGGAAAAACCTTGGTGGTTGCAGAACTGGATTTGACCAACCGCTGCAACAATCGCTGCCCTGCCTGTATTGGAAAAAACACAGTGAAAGACGAGCTGACGTGGAATGAAATCCAACGAATTGCAGATGGTCTACAGGAGTTGGATTGCAAAGGAGTCATTTTAAGCGGAGGGGGAGAACCATTGCTCCATCCCCTGTTTATACAAACAATTGCACTTTTGCAGGAAAAAGGATTACAAATCGGCATCAACACAAATGGCCTGGCGCTGGATCAAGAGAAGGCGGAAGCGATTGTCAAATACTGCAAATACTGTCGAATTAGCCTAGATAGCGGGGATGCCGAATTTTATCGAAAAACGCACGGAATGGATGCACAAGCATTTGACAATGTTGTGAAAAATATCCGCCTTTTCGCTGCTGTCAAAAAGAGAGCAGGCGCGCTTTTAAGCCTTGGGACAGGCTTTTTAACGAGCAAGGAAACTGTCGGGCAAATGGAACGCTTTGTAAAATTGTCCCAAGAATGCGGCGTGGATTTTGCTCAATTCCGTCCGTTTCAGGAAGATACAACGGATATTTCGGCGGAATATGAGCGATTAAAAAAAATATATGATAAGGACGGATTTCGGGTAGTAGCATCACAGCAAAAATACAAAGCCTTCAAAGAAGGAAAAAAGAAACCATATAATCGCTGCCGCGGTATGTTTTTTTCCACTGTCATCACCGCAAACGCCAGGGTTTATGCCTGCCTTCATCACCGGCAGGATCCCCGCTATCTGATTGGAGATATGCGGGCGGGAATTTCACTGGTTGACATTTGGAACTCCCATCGGAAATGGCAGGTGTTTGAACAAATTGACGTGCAAGAATGTCCTGCTTTCTGCCGTAATGATGCAATCAACCGGACGTTGGATGGATTGAGTGAAAAGGTATTTCATCAGGAATTTTTATGATTTACATAAGCAATTCCCCGGCACATGCCGGGGAATGAACTTCTTTAGAATGAAAAACACAAAGAAAGGAAAAATCAGAGGGAACAATTGACAAGTATATTTAAACAGTTATAATAAGAAGTGTAGTTATATTTAAAATCGGGGGAAAAATATGTTTGGAATCGGGAAACGGAAAAAAACAAAAAAGTATGTGCAACAATATAACGATTTGCGGCTTCTTTATTTTAACAAACCAGTTGATGAGGATGTTTCTGCTGCCCTCGACCTCGAAAAAAGAACATTTGCATTAAAATGGAATAATACCCTGTATATTATGGCGTGGGACAGGCTTTCAGCGTCCTACTACCGTGACATTTATACAACCTTTCTTGCCCAGGGAAGAGAAGTTTTTTCTGATCATTGGCAGGTCATGCATAATCTGCTGCTGCGGGAAAAAGAAAGTCGGGAACGACAAGGCGAAATAAAAAGCCGTGACGGAATTAAAATTACATATCAAACAAAAGAAAACGGCATACTGACATGCCTGCTTACCTCAGAGGTACTTCTCTCCATGCCCCACATATATCAGGATCTGCATGCATGCATCGGCAGCAAGGATTTTGAAATGGTTGAACTATAATGCTGTATGTAAATCAGGAGCACCCTATTATGGAACAAAAAAAGAAAATTCTTTCGGTTGCAGGTCCCACTGCATCGGGAAAAACAGCGTTGGCTATATCCCTTGCACGCCGACTTGATGGCGAAGTAATATCCAATGATTCCATGCAGGTTTATACGGGAATGACCATCGGCACTGCTGCACCGACAGAATCGGAAATGGGAAATATCCCCCATCACATGATTGCAGCAGTACCGCCTACGGCAGATTTTTCATGCGCGGACTATGCCGAAATGGCAGCGCCGATTGTGGAAGATATCCTTTCCCGGGATCATCTGCCGGTATTCTGCGGCGGAACAGGGCTGTATCTGGACGCTATTTTATATGGGGACGGTTTATCCGACAGCACAAAAAATCCCGCGGTGCGGGCATGTTTTGAAGCAGTTGCCCGGGAGCAGGGCGCAGACGCGCTGCACGGACTGCTTGCTGCGGTGGATCCGGAATCTGCGGCAGCCATTCATCCGAACAATGTGCGCCGGGTAATCCGAGCTTTGGAAATCTATGAAACCACTGGGATCCCGAAATCCCAGTTTGACGGACTTTCCCCTACAGCAGAGGCAAAATACGACTGCGTGAGAATCGTGCTATCCTTTCAGTCCCGCCAGCTTTTGTATGAGCGAATCGACAGACGGGTTGCAGAAATGATGCAGGCAGGGCTGCTGGAGGAAGTAACCGGGCTATATAAATCAGGACTGCTGCGTGAAGACGCGCCCGCATTTCAGGCGATTGGATATAAGGAATTTCTGCCGTATTTTGCTGGGGAGTGCACTTTGGAACAGACAGTTGATGAGATTTGCCGCAATACCCGCAGATATGCCAAGCGGCAGATCACCTGGTTCAAGCGGTATCCTGAGGCGATTATTGTTTCTGTGGATGCGCATGGACAAATGCGCCCCACAGAGGAGCTTGCAGAGGAAGTTTGCATAGAACTGTATAATCGGCATTTTTTCGGAAACGGATAATATTGCATATTATAAAGCGAGGGCGATGGTATGATTACTTATGCGCAGCTGCGGGAAAATGAAGAAATCCGGACCTATATAGAAAAAGCGGACGAAGCGCTGGCGGCGCTCGGCTATACAGAACACAGCTTTGCTCATGTAACAAAAGTAAGTCAGATTTCCAGTTACATTCTAACGGAAATGGGAGCAGACTCCCATGCTGTGGAACTGGCACAGATCGCAGCATATCTTCACGATATCGGAAATCTGGTGAACCGTGTGGATCACTCACAAAGCGGCGCAGTCATGGCGTTTCGTATTTTACGGAGTATGGACATGGATCCGCGGGATGTGGCAACAATCGTATCTGCAATCGGCAACCACGATGAGGGAACAGGCGTACCGATCAATGACATATCGGCTGCATTGATTTTGGCTGACAAGTCGGATGTGCGGCGCAGTCGGGTACGCAATACGGATGTGGCGAATTTTGACATACACGACCGGGTGAATTATTCGGTAACGGATTCTGTATTAGAGATAAACGGGGATAAAACGGAAATCACGCTGATGCTGACAATTGATACAAAATATGGCAGTGTAATGGACTATTTTGAAATTTTCCTGGGGCGTATGGTGCTTTGCCGAAAGGCTGCGGAAAAGCTGGGACTGCGGTTTCGCCTGCAAATAAACGGGCAGTCCTTGCTGTGAAAGATCAGCTTTACGTTGCGTCCAACTCCAAAAGACTTCCGGGTGTAGATGTGGCACAAGCACAACTTCAATCAAAAGGCTCCCATGTGAGCTGTCGCGCAGATCCCTACTTAAAAGGCCCCCTTGTGCGGGGATCCGGTTTCGAATCCCTGGGGCATCCCGCGGAGCAAGCACCCACATTAAAAGGCCCCCTTGTGCAAAGGGGGCTCCCGCGAAGCGGGTGGAGGATTGTTTGTATAAGCTGCCGAGTTATTATATCTGCAAAATGATAGCATGACAATCCCTCAGTCATGCCTACGGCATGACAGCTCCCTTTGCACAAGGGAGCCTTTTTAAACGTGGGTGCTATGCGGAGATAGCTCCCTATGGAGCCACGCAGTGGATCCTCACAAGGGAGGCTATGAAGTAGGACGAGGTTTGCAGCGCATCGCCTCCCTTTGATGGGGGGAGCCTTTTAAGTTATGTGTTACGCGATAGTTCCCTTTGCTGGGGAATTCGTACTGTATGCAATTTTTTCAATTTCGTATACATGTCAATCATAGGGGAATAATAAATGCAGTCCAGTCAGTAGAAAGGATTTCCGCTATGAATGATAAAAAGAAAAAGAAACCGATTGAAAATGAAGAAAATCTGGTATCTCCTCTGGAGGATTTTACCGGTCCCGATGAGCCGAACGGACCCGCATCTGCTCAAATTTACCCTTCCAATGAGGTAGAAGACGGCATTCGTCCCCGCATGACAGTAGGAGATCTTGCAGGGGAGGAATATTCCCGCTATCCCGCAAAAAATACAGAAGATGGCGGAGACACGCCTGTCGGAGAAGATTAAATTATATGAAAATTCGTCCTGAATGCATGCTGCGTTCAGGACGTTCATTTTTTTATTAAATCTGCATAATCTTTATTTGGTTTGTAAATTCCCCGGCAAAAGGGACCTGTCACACAGCACCCGCGTTAAAAGCCTCATGTGAGGATCTGCGGCGCAGCTCCATAGGGGGCTGGCTCCGCGTAGCGGAGACTGAGGGATTGTTTTTACTATCATTTTGGATAATGATAAAATCGGCAATCTGTGCAAACAATCCCCTCGCTTTGTACAAAGCAAAACTAAACTTGTGCTTTGCTTCTCTTTCCCAGAGAACACCATTTTTAGTCCAATCACTTCAATGCTGCTCCATTACAGGCGCGGCTTGATTAAATTTATGCGACACGGGGAAACCTATAGGAAAGCCAACAGAAAGGCAACAATCATGTATATCAACCCTAAACTGCGAGATATCCGATACGAAATCCGCGGCGCACTGCAGCAAACCGCAGATGAAATGCAAAACCGCGGCGAAAAAATACTGCATCTTAACATTGGAAATCCTGCTTCGTTCGGATTCCGCGCACCGGAAGACTTACTGCACGCCTATACGGATCGTCTTATTGCATCCCAAGGATATTCCGACTCCCGGGGGCTTCTCAGCGCCCGGCTGGCTATTACAGAATACTGCCGCAAAAAAGGGATGTTTCCTTATTCCACCGATACGGTGTATACAGGCAATGGCGTCAGTGAAATGATCCTTATGTCTATGCAGTCACTGCTGGAAAACGGGGACGAGGTGCTTGTTCCTGCACCGGACTATCCTCTGTGGACTGCCGCAGTTCGGCTGGCAGGAGGGCGCGCTGTACATTATCTGTGCGATGAAGCCGCAGGGTGGATTCCCGATTTGCAGGATATGGAACGGAAAATCACCTGCCGCACCCGGGGGATTGTTTTAATCAATCCCAACAATCCGACAGGCGCATTATACCCTGCCGCGGTACTATCGGAAATCGGTGCGCTTGCCCGACGGCACGGGCTGATCTTACTGTCAGACGAAATTTATGATCGGCTGGTGCTGGATGGTCGCACCCACGTTGCCACCGCTGCTGCCGTGCCGGATGTACCGGTTGTCTGCTATAACGGACTTTCCAAATCCCACCTGGTTTCCGGATTTCGGTGCGGATGGATGTGCTTGTGCGGAGACTGGTCCCGGCACAGCGGATTTATCCGGGGAATGGATTTGCTCGCTTCTCTGCGGCTGTGCTCCAATGTGCCTTCCCAGGCAATTATTCCGGACGCTCTTGCAAACGATGCTGCAATGCAGGCGCTGCTCGCACCCGGCGGAAGGATTTTCCAACAGCGGCAAGCTGTATGCGATGCATTGGCAGAAATCACTGGAATCAGCTTTTGTACACCCCAGGCAGGATTTTATATTTTTCCGAAAATAGATTTGCACAGATACCCTATTGGTGACGATAATGCGTTTGCAGCCCGTCTGCTCACCAGAGAGAAAATTCTTATTACGCCGGGAACCGGCTTTAACTGGACTACTCCGGATCACTTTCGCATTGTGTTTCTGCCAACGGCAGAGCAGCTTACAGATGCGGTTGCGCGGATTGGTTCGGTATTGGAATCTTTTGTATAAACGAAAAAGGCTGCCCACGGCAAAGGAACTCCCGCAAAGCACAAACAAAAAGGCTCCCTTGTGTAAAGGGAGCTCCCGCGTTAGCGGGTGAGGGATTGTTTTGTGATGATCATTTTGCAGGATCAATAAATCGGCAGTATGTTTATACAATCCCTCCGAGTTTTGCTACGCAAAACCCACCTCCCTTTACACAAGGGAGGCTTAGGTTTGCTTGAAGGCTCCCTTGTGAGAATCCACTACGCGGCTCCTAAGGTACTATCGCGCAGCCACCGCGTTAAAAAGGCTCCCTGTGCGGGGATTCGCTTTCGAATCCCTGGGGCATCCCGCGAAGCGGGTGGGGGATTGTTTTTACTATCATTTTGGATAATGTTAAAGTCGGCAGTATGTACAGACAATTCCTCCGACACGATCGCTGCGCTTGGCCGCGCCACCTCCTTTTACACAAAGGAGGCTTATAAAATTGGTAGGAAGGCTCCCTTTGCACAAGGGGGGCTTTTATTGCTTGTGCTATACTACTGCAGCTGAGGGAGCCTTTTTACTTGTGCTATGCGGTTCCAGCACAGGGGAGGCTTTTTGTTTGGTGGGGCTCCTCACATGGGAGCCTTTCCTTATTCCTTATCAAATCCGGGAAGTTTTCCCCGCAGATACTGTCCTGTATAAGACGCGGGACACTCTGCAACCTCCTCCGGCGTGCCGCAGCAAACGATATTGCCGCCGCCGGCTCCGCCTTCCGGTCCCAAGTCAATAATATAATCCGCCGTTTTGATAATATCCAGATTGTGCTCAATCACCAGCACTGTATTTCCTGCATCCACCAGCCGTTGAAGCACGCTGATCAGTTTTTCCACATCGGCAGTGTGCAATCCTGTAGTGGGTTCGTCCAATACATAAATCGTGCGGCCTGTGCTGCGTTTGGATAGCTCCGCAGACAATTTCACCCGCTGGGCTTCTCCGCCGGACAAGGTGGTGGAAGACTGTCCGATTTTCACATAGCCAAGTCCCACATCGCACAAGGTTTTCAGCCGGTTCGCAATACGGGGCAGATCGGCGAAAAATGCCGCGCCTTCTTCGGCAGTCATTTCCAGCACATCGGCAATGCTTTTGCCTTTGTACTTTGCCTCCAGCGTTTCTTTATTATATCGCTTGCCATGGCACACATCGCAGGTGACATACACATCCGGCAAGAAGTGCATTTCAATTTTCTTCACACCGTCCCCTTCGCATGCCTCGCAGCGTCCGCCACGCACGTTAAAGGAAAACCGACCTGCTTTATATCCCCGCAGGTTTGCCGCCGGTGTTTTTGCGAACAGCTCCCGTATATCGGTAAACAGTCCTGTATATGTGGCAGGATTGGAACGGGGCGTGCGCCCGATGGGGCTTTGGTCGATGTCAATGACTTTGTCCAGCGCCTCAATGCCGCGGATCTCTTTATGTTTACCCGGCCAAGTGGTGGCACGGTTCAGGGATGCGGCAAGAGAGCGATATATAATCGTATTCACAAGGGAAGATTTTCCGCTTCCGGACACGCCGGTGACGCAGACAAAACATCCCAGGGGAATATCTACAGTAACATTTTTCAGATTGTTTTCACACGCATCCACAACGGTGAGAACCTTGCCGTTGCCCTTTCTCCGATGCTCCGGCACGGCAATGGTGCGCCGTCCGGATAAAAACGCGCCGGTGAGGGATTTTTTATCCGCCATGATCTGCTTGGGCGTGCCGGCGGCAACAACTTCGCCCCCGTGTACACCTGCACCCGGACCGATATCCAAAATATAGTCCGCATTTTCCATGGTTTCTTCATCATGCTCCACCACGATTACGCTGTTGCCGATATCCCGCAGCTGCTTCAGCGTTTGAATCAGCTTGCTGTTGTCCCGCTGGTGCAGACCAATGCTGGGCTCATCCAGAATATACAAAACCCCTGCAAGGGAAGATCCAATCTGGGTTGCTAGACGGATTCGCTGCGCCTCGCCGCCGGACAGAGTACCGCTGCGCCGGGACAGTGTAAGATATTCCAAACCAACGGATGCCAAAAAGCCCAGTCTGCTTTTCAGCTCTTTGATAATCTGCCGCGCAATTTGTTCTTCCATTTCAGTGAAGTGCAGGTTGTTTGTAAACGCCAACGCATCTGTAATGGACAAATTGCAGAACTGGTCGATATTCAGCCCGCCTATGGTAACGGAAAGGGATTCCGGACTCAACCGGCTGCCGCCGCAGGCGGGACAGTCCTGCTCCTCCATAAATTGCTCATAATATTCATTTTCTGCACCGCCCTGCTCCATCCGGGCGCTGATCGTATGGAGTATGCCTTCATATTTCACACGCTGCCGGCGGGTGTATCCACCAAAGCCCCGAACGATGTCATAGGTTTCGTCTCCCGTTCCATGGAGCAATGCTTTCAGTGCTTTATCGGAGAAAGTGGACAAGGGCTGATCCATACGGAATCCGTATTTTTCTCCCACAGCGGCAATCAGCGGACCGGTCCATGTATCCGGACCCAAGGTTTTGAATCCGTTTACAGCAATTCCCCCCTCCAGAAGGGACAGTTCCCGGTCAGGAAGGATTTTCTGTATGGAAATGTTGCGGGTCACGCCGAGACCGGCACAGCTTTTGCAGGCACCGAAAGGATTGTTGAAGGAGAACATCCGGGGTTCCAGTTCACCGAAACTGATCCCATGCTCCCCACAGGCATAGTTTGTGGAAAATTGCAGTTCTTCTTCTGTTCCTCCGTCGCTTCCCGGCAGAATCACAACGGTCAGCAGACCGCCACTTTCCCGCAGAGCTGTTTCCACGCTGTCGGACAGACGGGTACGAATATCCGGCTTCATTACCAGTCGGTCCACTACAATTTCAATGGAATGCCGCTGATTTTTCTCCAGTTCAAAATCCTCTGCCAAATCATAGATGATTCCATCGCAGCGCACTCTGGAAAAGCCGCTTTTCTTTGCATCGTCCAGCACTTTTTCGTGCCGTCCCTTTTTTCCGCGGACTACGGGAGAAAGGATCATAAACCGTGCGCCCTCCGGGATGCCCATGACCCGATCCATGATCTGATCTGTTGTCTGCTGCCGGATTTCCTTACCGCAGACAGGACAATGGGGCACGCCCAAGCGAGCATACAGAAGCCGGAGATAGTCATAAATCTCTGTAACGGTGCCCACAGTAGAGCGGGGGTTTTTGGAGGTAGTTTTCTGGTCAATGGAAATTGCAGGGGACAGTCCTTCCACGGAATCTATATCCGGCTTGTCCATCTGCCCCAGAAACATCCGGGCATAGGAGGAAAGACTTTCCACAAACCGGCGGTGTCCTTCTGCATAAATGGTATCAAAGGCAAGGGAGGATTTCCCCGATCCGGACAGTCCGGTAAGAACTACCAGCTTGTCCCGGGGAATTTTCACATCAATATTTTTCAGATTATTTACGCGGGCGCCCCGCACAGTGAGATATTTCGGCATATACGATCATCCTTTTTATAGTTGGAAAGAAGGGAGTTTGTAAGGCTCTTTCTGCTGGAACTGTACAACATGCTCCGTTAAAGGCTCCCCTAGCAAAGGGAACGCTAAACTTAATCAAGCCCCCTTGTGCAAAGGGGGGTGGCTCGCTGTAAGCGAGTCGGGGGGATTGTAAAGCTGTCGATTTATAGATAATCTAAAATGACAATAGGGACAATCCCTCACCCGCTAACGCGGGAGCTCCCTTTGCACAAGGGAGCCTTTTAAGTAGGGTGCTACGCGGAGCCAGCACAAGAGGGGTGTCACAGCTTTGCTGTGACGGGGGGATTGTACGCATAGGCTGGTGATTTATAGATCCTGCAAAATGATAGATAACAATCCCTCAGTCATGCCTACGGCATGACAGCTCCCTTTGCACAAGGGAGCCTTTTAAGTATGCTGCGCTCCGCGGGATGCCCCAGGGATTCGAAACCGAATCCCCACACAAGGGAGCCTTTTAAGCTTGATTTCGCTACAGTCTCCGGCGGAGCCTTTTTGGTTCCTACAAACTTATACACGCAAGCGTTCGCCGGGAAGCGAACGCTTGTTTGTTACTGCTATTGTACAGAATATAATATGACAACAGTGTGTCATATTATGACGAATTTTATACCTTTTTGTCCGGTATTATTTTCCGGCTTCTTCCCGTTCTTCTCTGGCTCTTCCGGTGAGACTGCCGGCAAGAATGATTTTCCGCTCATCGTCAGTCAGACTTCCCAAAGAGAAAGTGTGTTTCGTCACGGTTCCCTCTCCTGTGTGATACAGATATCCTTCCACAGTCTCTGCACCGTTTGCAACAGCGCTGCGGATGCCGGGCAGTATCAGCCAGTCGCCGCAGAGGATTTCATCCTCCATGGTGCCGCCGTTTTTACCCATAGCCATTTCCGGGCAGGTCAGGGGCAGCATACCCCAGTTAATCAGATTGGAACGATACCGTTTGGTAGCGTAATCCCGGGCAATGTTGGCAGCGCCGCCCAGCACACGCTGACAGGATGCTGCCTGCTCTCTGGCGCTTCCGTCCCCCGGACGGACTGCGCAAACCAAGCTTCCGATGCTGACGGAACCTTCCAGCTTACCGCAAGCGGCAATGGCTGCTTCCATAGCGGCTACGGCATTCTGATCCAGCAGAGCAGGATTATATTCTTCCCCTACGTAGTTCTGTGCCGCCGCGTGAATAGCGTCCGCACGGTTTACATATTCCGGATCCCGGCGGGACAGAGTCAGGCGAGACAGACGGAAGGGATTGGAACGGTAAGAAGAAGATTCACCGGAGGGAATCAGCTCGTCTGTAGTAGTCACTTCATCGTCGATGACAGAAGCAACACCCAGTACCAGATTGTCTCCCAAAGCGGGCATCTTGGGCCAGTCTTTAATATTGGGACCGAATTTCAGTTCGGCGTTCTTGTCTGCCTTGCCGTAGCCGAACCATACCCGGTTCTCGTAAATGGAAGTATCAAATTTATAATCCGGTGTGCGGTATTCCACATCCAGTTCATCCGCACCGGTAAGCAAACCGCCGGCTGCGGCAGTTGCTGCAATGGAACGTGCATCCATCAGGGCTACGGATGCAAACTGTCCTTCTCCGGGTTTGGAGCCTTCCCGGTTGGGGAAGTTCCGGGTAGAATGGCGAATGCTCAATCCGCCGTTGGCAGGTACATCGCCCGCACCGAAGCAAGGACCGCAGAAGGCAGTGCGCAAAGTTGCGCCGGCACGCATCAGTTCGGATGCAATACCGGTATCCAGCATACGCACAAAAGCGGGCTGGCTGGCAGGATATGCGGAAAGGGCAAAGCTGTCCGCTCCGATGGAAGTACCGCGCAGGATATCCGCAGCGGCGCACAGGTTATCGTAAGTACCGCCGGCACATCCGGCAATAACGCCTTGATCTACCCGCACGCGTCCGGTTGCAGGATCCACTTTATCGGTAAGCTGCAGGGTTCCGGGAGCAAGACCCAGCTGCTGCTCGCCTTTGATTTCCACCTGACGCAGAATATCGCCTGCATTTTCGTTCAACTGCCGTACAGTATAAGTATTGGAAGGATGGAAGGGCAGTGCGATCATCGGCTCAACCTTAGACAGATCCACCAGTACCGCGCCGTCATAATATGCCATATCGGCAGGAGCAAGCTCTTTATAAGCCTCGGGTCTGCCATGCATCTGGAAATACCGCTGTGTTTCTGCATCTGTCGTCCAGATGGAGGAAAGGCAAGTGGTTTCCGTTGTCATAACGTCGATGCCGTTCCGGAATTCGATGGGCAGATTTGCAATGCCGTCCCCAACGAATTCCAAAACCTTATTTTTCACAAACTTTTTGGAGAACACTGCACCGATAATTGCCAGCGCCACGTCCTGAGGACCTACGCCCGGACGGGGTTTGTCGGTAAGATGGACAGCAATTACCTCGGGCATGTCCACATCATAAGTGCGGCTGAGAATCTGTTTTACCAGTTCGGGACCGCCTTCTCCCACTGCCATGGTGCCAAGGGCGCCGTACCGGGTGTGGCTGTCACTGCCAAGAATCATTTTTCCGCAGCCGCTCATCATTTCCCGCATAAATGCATGGATTACCGCCTGATGGGCAGGAACATAGATCGCGCCGTATTTTTTCGCCGCAGACAGACCAAACATGTGGTCGTCCTCGTTAATGGTGCCGCCCACAGCGCACAGGCTGTTATGGCAGTTTGTAAGTACATAGGGCAGGGGCAGTTCTTCCAAACCGCCGGCGCGGGCTGTCATCAGAATGCCTACGTATGTAATATCGTGGGAAGCCAGCGCGTCAAAGCGAATTTTCAAATGCTTGTCATCTCCGCCCACATTGTGGCTTTTCAAAATGGAATGGGCAATGGTGCCCTGTCTTGCGACAGCAGGATCGCCGCCCGCGTCCAGAAAACGGTTGTCTTTCAGAAATACGCCGTGTTCAATCAATTTTACCATGCAAAAACCTCCGATATGCCGCGTTTCGCGGCAAAATACTATCATAAAGCGAATACTATCATTATATACTATAAACAAAGAAAAATCAACTGGACGGGGCGATAAAATTGCGCCGTGTCAAATGTTGGAAAATTATTTGGAAGAATCCACAAAACTGAAAAAAACTTTGGAAGATTGTAGACAGAATTCGCCCGGTATGGTATAATGTGTGCAGGTAGTTTATAAGTCTCCCATGTAAGGAGCCGCTATGCGGATCCTAGTGGAACTTGTCGCGCACGCACCTAACTCCCTAAGGCTCCCTTGTGCAAAGGGAGCTGGCTCCGCACAGCGGAGACTGAGGGATTGTCTATGCTATCATTTCAGATACCCTGAAAATTGGTAGTTTTTCAATCCCTCCGTCACACCTACGGTGTGCCACCTCCCTTTACACAAGGGAGGCTATAAAGTAGGACGAGGTTTGCAGCGTGTCGCTTCCCTTTGCACAAGGGAGCCTAAAAAAGGTTTGCTCCAGCACAAGGGAGCCTTATACTGTTCCAAGGTTAGGGAAAGGATGTACCCGTGCCGTATACAGCCGCGCAGGTTATGGAGTTTACAGAGCAGGAAGACGTGAAGTTTGTCCGTCTTGCTTTTTTTGATGTCTTGGGACATCCGAAAGCAGTCTCTATTGCACCTTGTCAGTTGTATCGCGCCTTTACCCGGGGGATCCCTTTCGACCCTTTCGACATAAACGGATACAGCAGCACAGGCACTATGCTGCGTTTGTTTCCGATCCCGGATACATGCACGCTTTTTCCTCCGGATCAGAGCCCTGAAACAACAGTCCGCATGTATTGCAGCGTCCGCCATCCGGACGGTACACCGTTTCAGGGAGACAGCAGGGAAATTCTATACAGGGCAGATCAGGCAGCCGCGAAAATGGGGCTGTCTCTCCGTTTCAGCTGGGAATACACATTTTATCTTTTCACTGCCGATTCGGAAGGGAATCCGACAAGAATTCCCCACGACCGGGCAGGATATCTGGACACGGCTCCCTTAGACAAAGGAGAACAGATTCGCAAAGAAATCTGTCTGGCGCTGGAGCAAATGCATGTTTACACATGTCTGTCCCAGCATTACCGGGGCCCCGGACAGCATTTGATCCGCAGCTGCAGCGGCAATGCGCTGGAAACAGCAGACAATGCTGCGTCTTTCTGCATGATAGTACATACTGCCGCGCACCGGCACGGACTGCACGCGTCTTTTGCGCCCAACCCCTTGCCAAACGCGATAGGAAACGGGCTGCACATTCGCATATCCGGTGCGCAGCACACAGATTCTTTTTTTGCGGGAATTCAAACCCACCTGCGGGATATGACCGTTTTCACAAACCCAACCTATCAATCCTACGAACGACTGCACACATTAAAAACGGAAAACCGGACTTCTCCTGTATACATATCAGATGAAGAATCCGACCAGATTCTATTGACAGCTGCGGATCCTGCCGCAAACCCCTATATTCTGCTTGCACTGCTGATTTATGCAGGATTGGACGGCATTCTATGCGGGCTTTCTCCGGCAAAGAACTATGGATTTGGAAAGCTTCCCCACACAAGGCAGGAAGCATCCCGGTTTGCCGGGATCAGCGATTTTATCGGCGCGGTACTGCCCCGGCAGGTAATTGATGCTTATTTGCATGAACAGTAAATAGACGCGAGGTATTTCGCGTTTGTAATATAGTATAAAAGAACACCGCTTTGCGGTATGGAGGAATTATGACCAAGTATATCTTTGTGACAGGCGGCGTAGTATCCGGTCTGGGAAAAGGGATCACTGCGGCGTCTCTGGGACGTCTTCTGAAAATGCGGGGACTGAAGGTGGCGGCACAGAAGCTGGATCCCTATATCAACGTAGATCCCGGGACGATGAGTCCATACCAGCACGGAGAAGTGTATGTCACAGAAGACGGTGCAGAAACAGACCTGGATCTTGGTCACTATGAACGGTTTATTGATGAGGATTTGAACAAATATTCCAATCTGACCACCGGCAAAGTATACTGGAACGTACTGAACAAGGAACGCAGAGGGGAATATTTAGGCGAGACGGTGCAAATCATCCCCCATATTACCAACGAAATCAAGGAATTTATCTATACAGTAGGCAAAAAAACCAACGCGGATGTAGTCATTACGGAAATCGGCGGCACTATCGGCGATATTGAAAGTCAGCCGTTTCTGGAGGCAATCCGCCAAGTGGGTACAGAAGTGGGACGGGAAAACAGCCTGTACATTCATGTATCTCTGGTGCCCTATATCAAATCTTCCGGGGAACACAAGTCCAAGCCTACTCAGCATTCTGTAAAGGAAATGCAGGCGACGGGTATTTCTCCCGATATTATCGTTATGCGCGTGGACGAGCCTGTGGACGACGCAATCCGCAAAAAGATCGCTCTGTTCTGCAATGTGAAGCCGGATTGTGTGATTGAAAACATTACTTTGCCGGTGCTGTATGAAGCGCCCATCATGCTGGAGAAAAACAATTTCTCTCAGATCGTGTGCCGGGAGTTGAACATCAAAACAGACGAGCCGGACATGACGGAATGGCTGAATATGCTGGATAATATCAAGAATCGTAGCCGGAAGTGTACCATTGGTCTGGTTGGCAAATATGTGCAGCTGCACGATGCGTATTTGTCTGTAGCGGAAGCGCTGCGTCATGCAGGCTTTGCCCTAGGCAGTCGGATTGACATTAAATGGATTGATTCGGAGGATATTACCCCCGGAACAGTAAACGACATTCTTGCAGCATGCGATGGCATCCTGATTCCGGGCGGATTCGGAAACCGTGGTGTGGAAGGCAAGATATTGGCATGCGAATACGCACGGACGCACAATGTTCCGTATCTGGGCATTTGTCTGGGCATGCAGATTGCGGTCATTGAATATGCAAGAAATGTTTTGGGAATGAAGGATGCACATTCCGGTGAATTTGATGAGGACACGCCCCACAAGGTGATTGACTTTATGCCGGATCAGAGCGAGAGTATTGCTAAAGGCGGAACGATGCGTCTGGGGCGGTATCCCTGCAAAGTAAAGCCCGGCACGCTGCTGCATCAGTGCTACGGCGAGGAACTCATCGGCGAGCGGCACCGGCACCGGTATGAATTCAACAATGAGTACCGGCAGGCAATGGAGGAAGCTGGACTGGTGATATCCGGAACCTCTCCGGACAATCAGATTGTAGAGACTGTGGAAATCCCGGGGAACGATTATTTCATTGGCGTGCAGTTCCATCCGGAATTCAAGTCCCGTCCAAACCGGGCGCATCCGCTGTTCTACGGATTGATTAAGGCTTCGCTGGAGCACATTGAAAAAAGATAAAAAATGGAAAAGGACGCTTTACAAAAGCGTCCTTTTTACATTGTGGGGGAAAGATCCGTTGCACACGCGCAGCTTCACTCAAACGAAAAGGCTCTCTTGTGCGGGGATTCGGTTTCGAATCCCTGGGGCATCCTGCGGAGCAAGCACCCACATTAAAAGGCCCCCTTGTGTGGGGATTCGGTTTCGAATCCCTGGGGCATCCCGCGAAGCGGGTGGGGGATTGTCCCTGCTATCATTTTGGATTATCTTCAAATCGGTAACCTATGCAGACAATCCCTCAGTCTCCGCTATGCGGAGCCAGCTCCCTTTGCACAAGGGAGCCTTTTTTGTTTGTGCTACGTGGGAACTCCCTTGGAACTGCGCAGCAGATCCTCACATGGGGTCTTTTGTAGTTAGTGCTGCACGACAGCTCCTTCGGATCCGCACGGCACTTCCATAAAAGATTTTTTTGAAATTTGCCCATCTCCCCAAAAAATGGAAATCCCCGCAAACTTGTGCGTACATGCACCGCGTTTACGGGGAAATATTCCATTGTATGACCCACTGTGCCGTGTAAAGTCATAATTAAGAAACCCTGCTAAAGCAAGGTGGTGCCCTATATCCGCACTTCGTGCTTCCAACGTCCGGGTCCGCCTGTCGCAAAGGAGAGGCGGGCGGGAGGCCTGCATTCCCGTTTGGGGTCGAGCTCCATTAATCAACTGTGGGTTTAATTAAAAACCTTATCACTAACACCGCAGGCTGAATAAATTCTTTACTTATTCAGCATCGTCCTCGTCTGCGCCTTCATCATAGTCGATATCCGCAAACTCGTCGTCGAAAATATCCGCGATCCGGTCAAATTCCTCGTCATCCTCGATGGATACAAGAACATCTTCACCGTCCTCATCTTTTTCACCGCGCAGGACAATATATTCCTCAGCCTCTTTATCGTCATCAGTGCAGGGAATGAGAGCATAATAGGTGACGTCGTCCACTTCTACCGTTCCGATCAGCTCGTAATCGTCCTCGTTGCCTTCTTCATCGGTGAGCGTGAAAACATCGCTCTCGAAAAGTTCGTCTGCCATGTTTAATCTCCTTTGTTGATAGAGTTTACTTGCTACTACTATTCTATACATTTCAGCGGGTTTTGTCAAGCATAAAATACTGCCTGTTTCCGACATCATAGGAAAACTGTGGGTATTTTTAGAAAAATTAGAACCAAAAATCCCTTACTTTCCTGCCTTGGTGGTTTCCAGAGAACGGATTCTGTCCCGCAGATATGCAGCTTCTTCAAAGCGCAATTCCTTGGACGCTTTCTGCATTTCTTCACGCAGGCGCTGGATTTCCTGGTCCATTTCCTGCCTTGTGAGATGTTTTTTCTTTCCTTTTTTCGGCGCGTCATCCGCCGCGCTAATTTTAATCAGTTCGCCGATTTCCTTTTTAATGGTTGTGGGCGTGATGCCGTGCTCCTCATTATACTGCTGCTGAATTTTCCGGCGGCGCTCTGTCTCGCTCATAGCGCGCTGCATAGATCCGGTGATTTTATCCGCATATAGAATAACCTTACCGCCGGCGTTCCGGGCAGCCCGTCCGATGATCTGAATGAGGGAGGACTCGCTGCGCAAAAAGCCTTCTTTATCTGCGTCCAGCACTGCCACTAGCGTAACCTCGGGCAGGTCAATGCCCTCCCGCAGCAGATTGATGCCCACCAGCACATCAAACACACCCATACGCAAATCCCGCAGCAGCTCGCTGCGCTCCATTGTATCCACGTTGTGGTGGATGTACTTTACGCGGATTTCCTGGGCGTCCAAATATTCTGTAAGATCCTCCGCCATTTTTTTGGTGAGGGTGGTAACCAGCACCCGTTCCCCTTTTTCCACCCGCAGACGGATTTCTCCCAGCACATCGTCTACCTGGGTCGCTACGGGACGCACCTCTACCTGGGGATCCAACAATCCCGTGGGACGGATAATCTGCTCCACAATCGCCTCGGCACGGTTTCGTTCATATTCCGCCGGAGTAGCGGAAACCATGACAACCTGATTCAATTTGCTTTCAAATTCTGTGAAATTGAGGGGACGGTTATCATACGCAGAAGGTAGGCGGAAGCCGTAATCCACCAGATTGGTTTTCCGGGCGTGATCTCCGCCGAACATGCCCCGCACCTGGGGAATCATAACGTGGGACTCATCAATAAACATTAGAAAGTCCTTCGGGAAATAATCCAGAAGAGTATAGGGCACCGCGCCAGGCTCCCGTCCTGCAAGAACGCGGGAATAGTTTTCGATACCGGAGCAGGAACCGATTTCCCGGAGCATTTCCATATCGTATCGGGTGCGCTCTTCAATCCGCTGGGCTTCCAACAGCTTGCCTGCCTTTTCAAAATAGGCAACCCGCTCTTCCAGTTCCTTTTCGATTTGCCCCAGCGCCTGTTCCATTTTGCTGTGATCCACCACATAGTGGTTTGCGGGATATACGGCAGCGTAGCTCAAGGTTTGCAAAATCTTGCCGGTCAGAGGATCAAATTCGGATACCCGATCAATCTCATCACCGAAAAATTCCACCCGAATGGCTTTATCCGTTGCGTTGGAGGGGAACACCTCTAACGTATCCCCCCGCATGCGGAAGGTATTGCGGACAAAGCTCATATCGTTCCGGTTATAGCTTACATCAATCAGTCGACGTGCAAGATCGTCCCGTTCCATACGCATACCGGGGCGCAGCGCCATTACCTGGGCGCTGTATTCCTCCGGGGGACCAAGAGAGTAGATGCAGGACACACTTGCCACGATAATTACATCCCGCCGTTCAAAGAGGGCGCTGGTGGCGCTGTGGCGAAGCTTGTCAATTTCATCATTGATAGAGGAATCCTTCTCGATATACATATCTTTCCCGGGGATATAGGCTTCCGGCTGATAGTAGTCGTAGTAGGAGACGAAGTACTCGACGGCGTTATGGGGAAAGAATTCCCGAAACTCGCTGCAAAGCTGAGCGGCAAGGGTTTTATTATGGGCAAGAACCAGTGTGGGACGGTTCATACGGGCGATCACATTCGCCATAGTAAAGGTTTTTCCGGAGCCGGTAACACCCATGAGAACCTGATTGCGCATCCCGCTTTCCAGTCCCTGCACCAATGCATCAATCGCCTGGGGCTGGTCGCCGGTAGGTTTATATTTGGATACAAGTTCAAAATGATCCATAACAGCCGCCTCCTTTGCATGTATCGTTTCTTTTATCATTTTCTAACTTTGGATATAGTATACCATGGGATTTTATAAAATGAAAGAGGATTTTTATAAGTTAAGCCAAAAGGAAAAGCCTTCCTTGTGAGAGACTCCGACAAACACCCCCTTGTACTGGAGTTTGCGTAGCACAAACATAAAAAGGCTCCCCCCAACTGGAGCTGCACAACACAAACATAAAAAGCCCCCTTGTGCAAAGGGGGGCGCGGCCAAGCGCAGCGATCGTGTCGGAGGGATTGTTTGCATAGACTTCCGATTTGAAGATTAGCTAAAATAATAGCATAGACAATCCCTCACCCGCTACGCGGGAGCTCCCTTTGCACAAGGGAGCCTTTTATCGTGGGTACTACGCGGGAGCCCCCTTTGCACATGGGGGCCTTTTATCGTGGGTACTACGCGGAAGCCCCCTTTGCACATGGGGTCTTTTATCGTGGGTACTACGCGGAAGCCCCCTTTGCACATGGGGTCTTTTTCGTTGGGACCACGCGGGATGCCGCGGGGATTCGAAAACGAATCCCCACTTTGTCTGTGTTACTTCAACATAGATATCGCATCGGAAATCGTTTTTTCAAAGGCTTCTCTGCCGTATTTATCCACTTCCGCCTTGTTTTTATCTCCGTGCGTTAGGCAGCCGGCGCCGCCAATACAGCCGCCGGAACACGCCATACCTTCAATAAAGTTCGCATCCAGCACGTTTTTGCTTTTCTTGAGAAGTGCTGTGCGGCAGGCTTCAATTCCGTCACAGGGGAGCGCTTTCAACTGGAAGTCCTCGATTCCGTGTTCCTTCAGTCCCTGCGCCACTGCATCGGACAGTCCACCGCTTCTGGCAAAGATTCTGCCGAAATAGGATGCATTATCCAGCACGTCTTCTTCCAGCTCGGTAATTTCCAAATCCTTACTGTCAAACAGTGCCTGCAATTCCTCAAAGGTCATTGCCACATCCACATACGGACGCACAGACTCCTTCTGCACTTCCGCTTTTTTCGCCGTACAGGGACCGATAAATACAACCTTGCAGGGTGCCTCATGCTCCTTGATATATTTCGCAATCGTTGCCATGGGGGACAGGTTGTGGGACACAAATTCCAAAAGATCCGGGAAAAATTTGCCGATATAATCCACAAACGCGGGGCAGCAGGAACTTGTGAGAAATCCCTTTTCCGCAAGTTCTTTGGATTCAGCATGCGCCACCATATCTGCGCCAAGCGCCGCTTCCACTACCGTGTGGAAGCCCAGTTCTTTCAATCCGGATATAACCTGCCCCAGCTTTGCATATCGGAACTGACTGGATATGGAGGGAGCAATGACTGCAAACACCTTATACTTCTGATTGTTTTCGCTTTTCTTTAAAATGTCGATTACATCCAGAATATAGGACTTATCCATTATTGCGCCGAAGGGACACTGATATACACATGCGCCGCAGGCGATACACTTGTCATTATTGATTGCGGCAGCTTTATTTTCGTTCATATAAATTGCTTTGATTTTGCAGGCGTTTTCGCAGGGGCGTTTCCGGTTGACAATGGCAGTGTAAGGACACACCTTTGCGCACGCGCCACAGTCCACGCATTTGGACTTGTCAATATGCGCCACGTGATCGTGGTCAAAAGAAATGGCACCTCTGGGACAAACGTCCTCACACCGGTGAGCAAGGCAGCCCCGGCAGGAATTTGTGACCTCATATCCGCCCATGGGGCATTCGTCGCAGGCGGTTTCGATGACCTCGATTACGTTGGGGTTTTCCTTATCCCCGCCCATAGCAAGTTTGACCCGGTCTCCCAGAATTGCCCGTTCTTTATATACGCAGCACCGCATGGTGGACGTTTTGCCGGGAACGATTTTCTTCGGGATTTCCATGATATTATCCAGAAGGGTATCGTTCCAGGCTTGCTTTGCCACTTCCCGCAGAACTTTATATTTCAGATGCTGTACTTTTGTATCAAATTTTCTCATAAAAATCCTCGATTATGACCGCTCCTGCGGTTATTGACAATAAAATGGATTCGGTTTACACTTACCTGATAGCCTCCCCCAGCAAAAGGGAGGGGTAGCTGGAAGCTCCGCCCCTCTTTTTAGCCTCCCTTGTGCAAAGGGAGGTGTCACAGCTTTGCTGTGGCGGAGGGATTGTAAAACTACCGATTTACAGATTATCTAAAATGATAGCAAGGACACAATCCCCCACCCGCTTCGCGACAGCCCCCTTGGAGCCACGCAGTGGATCCTCACATGGGGGCCTAACACAAGACTTGAGCCTCCCCTGTGCAAGGGGAGGTGCCGGCAAAGCGTAGCGATGGCGGCGGAGGGGTTGTTCGTCTATACATTTACGCTACCTTTTTAAAAATAGCTTACTTTGATTCGCTTGCCCATTTTCTTCAGGCACGCAGTCAATTCCTCCACCAGATTCATCTTTATGTTGAAGTTGATAGGCAAATCCGGATTCTGGTGTGCCGGGTTGACCGCCCTGCCTACGTAAAAGTTGATATCCGTTGCTTCTTCAAACAGCAGACGACAGATCAGGGATGCGCCGTCCCGTTTGGTGCTCCACTGCTCGTACAGTTCGTTTTTATCCAACGCATCCCGGGCATACTCAATCACCTTATTGATTGTGATCACGCCCTCTGTTACCAAGTCAATTCCTTCTACCTCCGCAATGGGTGGCACGTCGCTGTGGTCGAAGGTGAGACTTGCTTTTACAGGCTTGCCCAGATACTGGGCGGCAATCGATGAAGTAGTGCCGCCGCAGACGATATGCTTGCCTTCCTTAGAGAAAAACAGAGACATCATCCGGTTGCAGTCATCCCGGTTTCGGGGGGGGCCGAACAGGATGTTCATGGGCGCGCGTTTGCGTATATGAATCACGCAGGCTGTCGCATCATCCCCCGGCTCATAGCCGTACTGCTTGTTGCATTCATCCACAAGCATGGTGGAAAGGGTTTTGGCTGTATATCCCACATGGGCGAACGTCTCCATAAAATCAATGATATTTTCCCGTTTCCAGCCAAAATTATATGCCAGTCCGATACCCGCGTGGGGGCATCCGTCGCTCATGGCAACAAAAATATCGTTTTCCTGCAGTTTGATTACGGATTTATAAATCTTTTTGCCGCCGATATTCAGCTCACTTTTCGGATAATCCCAGTTCTGACAATCCCGCAGTACAATTACCTGTGGGTTGTCATACTGGATCAGCTCCGCCGTATGATTTTCAATCAGGTGGATAATTGTGAAGGTGGAATATGCCACACCCCGTTCGCTGCAAATGGGAAGGGTTGCCGCAATGGTGGACACACATTCCTCCAGGGGCAGATCCGCAGCCATCATGGTAGAAATGATTTTGGAGGTGAGGGTGGAAAGGATACTTGCCTTCACTCCACTTCCCAAACCGTCCGCAAGGACGATTACCGTGGAATTTTCCCCCTGCTCCACAATATCCACATGGTCGCCGCAAAGCTGCTCTCCCGCATGGTTAATGCTTTTCCATCCGATATCTGCACACAAATTATTCATCGCTGATGGACTCCTTTAATTTGGAAAGGGCGATTTTCGTCTCGGCTGCCGTCTCTCCCAGGAGAGACGCAATTTCCTGTACGATACGCATTTGCTTATCTACCACCCGGTCGGCAATTTCCACTGTCTGACGGCTGATGCTTTCCTTCTGCTCCCGCACAGTTTCTTCTTCGGTCACATCCCGCATGATGCAGACAAGGAGACGGTACTCCTGGTCGTACACAATGGTTTCTTCCACGTATTTTTCATACTCTGCAAGGTAGATCCGTTTGTCGCGGATGTTTCTGCCGCTGTGCAACACTTCCACAAAATCTTTGGGATCCAGAATCCGGATCACCCCTTCGCCCAATACGTCCGCCGGGGAACGGAGATTCATGATTTTCAGGGCAACCTTATTGATCTGCTGCACCTCTAATTTTTCGTTAAGCACGATAATACCGTTGGGCGTGTTGCGGACAATATTGTCGGAGAAGGTTTCCGCTTTATCCTTCAGATAAGGCAGACACATGGACGCCTCCGCCTTGCCCTGATAAATGGCGACAGCTTTTTCCCGGCAAGTGTTGTATCCGCAGGATCCGCAGTTCAGCTCATCCGCAGGGGTGCGCTTACCCATCTGCCGGAGAATATCGGTAATTTCGCTTTCCGTGGGCATTTGTGTTTTCCGCTCAATGGCAGTAAACATTTTTTGCAGCGCACCCTCTTCCGGCTGCTCCACCGGGAAATCCTTTTTTCCGGCAAAATTTGATATTGCCATATAATCCTGCACGGGAGAACGGTGGAATTTTTCCATAACGGGACCGCCGATACAGCTTCCCACGCAGGCGGACATTTCAATAAAGCAGTTATGTACTTTGCCTTCCGCAATATCCCGCAGGGCGGCGATACAGTTTTCCACCCCGTCGATTGCCATATAGGAATATTTGGGATTATCCTGCTTCATGGTTTTGAGAATTCCACCGGTGGTGGGGAAGAACCGGGCTCTGCTGTTTTCGTCCGCGTCCATTTCCCGGCGCAGTTCGATATGCTCTGCCTGGAACCAACGGGTCAATTCATCAAAAGTGAGCACTGCGTCTACAATGCCTTCATAGTAGGAGGCTTCATCCTTTTTGGCAACGCAGGGTCCGATAAATACGGTTTTGGCATCCGGGTACCGACGCTTAATATCCTGACAGTGTGCCTGCATAGGAGACATTACGTCTGCCAGAAAGGGGAGCTGGGCGGGGAAGTATTTCTGAATCAGGAGGTTAACGGAATGGCAGCAGGAGGAGATGATCACATCCCGTTCTTCCTCGTTAATCATGTGTTCATAGGCATTCTTTACAATGGTTGCGCCGATGGCGGTTTCTTCCGCGTCGTAGAAGCCCAGCTGTTTCAGGGCATCCCGCATGGCGTCAATGCCCACACCTTCGTAATTTGCCACAAAGGAGGGTGCAAGGCTGACAATTACCGGATCGCCGCTTTGGAGAAGCACCCGCGCTTTTTCCGTTTCGTCCACGATTTGCTTTGCGTCCTGGGGACATACTACAAAGCAGTGTCCGCACAGAATACATTCGTTGCCGATAATATACGCCTGGTTCCCGGAAAAGCGGATGGACTTTACCGGGCAGTGGCGGATACATTTATAGCAGTTTTTACAGTTGGATTTTTTTAAGGTCAGGCAGTCCATACTTAGTTCCTTTCCGCAGAGAGAGGCTTCAGCACATGCTCTGCAAAGAATCCCTGAAATTTTTCTTTTGTAAGTCCGGTATAAACGGTATCGTCTATGGTTACGGTAACGCCTTCCCGGTTGCATTTTCCGGTACAGAAGCTTCCCGCAAGGGTGATGTCCGCATCCAGCCCGTGCTCGGCGACGGCGGCTTCAAACAGCTCCACAATATCCTGGGAGCCTTTCAGATAGCAGGCGGAGCCTACGCAGATTTGTATAATCATATGTATAACTGTTCCTTTCTATGGACAGATTGCCAGGCGTTCCGCTGGAACGCCTGGCAGAATTCTTATACTTTTGCTGCAACGTTTTCCATGAAAAACGTTTTGACTGTGTCCGGTGTTACGGAGAAAAACGCATCATCCACGGTCACGCACACGCCCTGCTGACACTTACCCATGCAGAAGGTACCTGCAAGCTCTACTTTATCGCCCAGATTGTTTTCATGAATCAGATACTGCAGCTGTTCCACTACCTGACGGGAACCTTTAATATGGCAGGAGGAACCGATACAAACTGTGATTTTCATATATTTCACACCTTTCTATTATTCGTAGTCTACTACGTTGATCCAGGAATACAGGAATTCGCGTTCGTTTTCGTTTGCCTTCACTACCTGAGAAGCCGCTACAATGGGCATCCATTTCTGCACATACTGCTTTGCAGTATTGCTTTTGTCGCAGAACAGCTCCAGATATCTGTCTGCGCCGGCAATATCTCCTGCCAGCCAGAACAGCAGGTAGGTTCTTGCCGCGTCCGCAGAAGCGTTGCCCTGGGTGGCGTGTGACCAGTCCAGTATATACGGCGTGCCATCCTCCGCTATGATGATGTTCGACGGGTTGAAATCTCCGTGGCATACCTTGTTGTGCTTCGGCATGGACTCCAACCGGGTGTGCAGGTCATAACGCACCGTAGCGGACAAGTCTGTCTGACAGATTTTCCGGTTCATTTTATCCTTGAGCTTGTTCAGCATGGGGCAGGTTTTGCTGTGGGTTTCCAGCTGCAACCCCACAAACAGATTCAAATACTGTTCTTTTTCTGCGGGATTTTCCTGCATATGCTGCGCCAGTGTCTTACCCTTGATATAATCGGAAACGATTGCCCATTTTCCATCAATCATGGTCACTTCCAAAACCCGGGGAATGTTGAGTCCGGTTTCCTCAATCCGTGCCTGATTCAATGCCTCATTCAGCACGTCCGCCTTGGAGTAGTCCTCCTGAAACACCTTCAGGCACCGGTCTCCGTCGCGGTACACGGTTTTATTGTTTCTGACTGCAATAATGCGATCCAAATTCATAGCAAAATCCTATCCTTTCCACTCACAGTTGAGAATGCTCACCATAGTAAGCATTGAGATACATCTGCTTGATCTCGGACATGAGGGGATATCTGGGGTTGGCGCCTGTGCACTGATCGTCAAACGCCTGCTCTACCATGTCGTCCAAACGTGCAAGGAAATCTTCTTCATCCGGTACGTAGTCCCGGATCGTTTTCTTGATCCCTACCCGCTCCTTCAATGCATCTATCGCTGCAATCAGTCCTTCCAGCTTCTCCGTATCGTTCTTTCCCTTAATGCCCAATGCATCCGCTACCTCTGCATACCGTGCCAACGTATGGGGATGATCGTACTGGGAAAACGTTCCCATCTTCACCGGTGTTTCCGATGCGTTGAACCGAAGCACCTCGTCTATCATCAGCGCATTTGCTACGCCGTGGGGCAGATGGTGGAATGCGCCCAGCTTATGCGCCATAGAATGGCATACTCCAAGGAACGCGTTCGCAAACGCCATACCCGCCATCGTTGCCGCGTTCGCCATCTTCTCACGAGCCTTTGCGTCCGTCTGTCCGTTGTCGTATGCTCTGGGCAGATATTCAAAAATTACCTTCAGTGCCTGGATTGCCAGACCGTCTGTGTAATCTGTTGCCAACATCGCTGCGTATGCTTCCAGTGCATGGGTTACTGCGTCAATACCGGACGCTGCAGTCAGTCCCTTCGGTGCGGACATATGGAGATCCGCGTCAACAATTGCCATATTCGGCATCAGCTCATAGTCTGCAAGGGGATACTTTACGCCGGTGTTTTCATCTGTGATGACCGCGAAAGGCGTTACCTCAGAGCCTGTACCTGCAGAGGTGGGGATTGCAATGAAGTATGCCTTCTCTCCCATTTTCGGGAAGGTATAGATACGCTTGCGGATGTCGATAAACCGCATTGCCATATCCATGAAGTCTGCTTCCGGATGCTCATACAGCACCCACATGATTTTTGCCGCGTCCATTGCGGAGCCGCCGCCCAGGGCGATGATCGTATCCGGCTGGAACGCCTTCATCTGTTCTGCGCCACGTTTTGCACAGCCCAGCGTGGGATCCGGTTCCACATCAAAGAATGTGGTGTGCTGGATTCCCATTTCGTCCAGCTTATCGGTGATTGCTTTTGTATATCCGTTCTTATACAGGAAGTTGTCTGTTACCAGGAAGGCACGTTTTTTGCCCATCACTGTTTTCAGTTCATCCAGAGCAACCGGCAGGCAGCCCTTCTTCATATATACCTTTTCCGGTGCGCGGAACCACAGCATGTTTTCCCTTCTTTCTGCCACTGTCTTAATGTTCAGCAAATGTTTTACCCCTACGTTTTCCGATACGGAGTTGCCGCCCCAGGAGCCGCAGCCCAGTGTAAGGGAAGGCGCCAGCTTGAAGTTATACAGATCTCCGATGCCGCCGTGGGAGGAGGGGGTATTTACCAGAATACGGCAGGTTTTCATCCGGGCTGCGAATTCGTCCAGCTTTTCCTTACCGGTAGCTACGTCCAGATAGATAGAAGAGGTATGACCGTAGCCGCCGTCTGCGATAAGCTGTTCTGCTTTGGCGAATGCGTCCTGAATGTTCTTTGCCTTATACATAGCGAGTACGGGAGAGAGCTTCTCGTGAGCGAACTCTTCGGAGATATCTACGCTTTCCACTTCTCCGATAAGGATTTTGGTCTTTTCCGGAACGGTAACGCCGGCAAGTCCTGCGATGGTGTGAGCGGACTGACCCACGATTTTCGCGTTCAGTGCGCCGTTGATGAGGATGGTTTTCCGGACCTTTTCCGTTTCTTCCGGAGAGAGGAAGTAGCAACCTCTGTCTGCGAATTCCTTCTTTACTGCTTTATATACTTTATCCAGTACGATCACAGACTGCTCAGATGCGCAGATCATACCGTTATCAAAGGTTTTGGAATGGATAATGGAGTTGACTGCCAGCAGGATATCCGCGGTATCGTCGATGATAGCGGGGGTGTTGCCCGCACCTACGCCTACGGCAGGTTTTCCGCTGGAGTAAGCAGCCTTTACCATACCGGGACCGCCGGTTGCCAGGATGATATCTGCTTCCTTCATAATCAGGTTGGTCATATCCAGGCTGGGCACATCAATCCAGCCGATGATATCCTCCGGTGCGCCTGCTGCCACTGCTGCTTCCAATACAATTTTCGCTGCTGCGATGGTGCATCCTTTTGCGCGGGGGTGGGGGCTGATGATGATTCCGTTACGGGTTTTCAGTGCCAGCAGGCATTTAAAGATTGCCGTGGAGGTTGGGTTAGTTGTGGGAATCACGGCTGCGATTACACCGATGGGTTCTGCCACTTTTTTGATCCCGTAGGCGCTGTCCTCTTCGATCACGCCGCAGGTTTTCGTATTCTTGTAGGCATTGTAGATATATTCTGCTGCGTAGTTATTTTTGATTACTTTATCTTCCGCTACGCCCATGCCTGTTTCTTCCACTGCCATTTTTGCCAAGCTGATCCGCTGCTTATTTGCCGCCGTTGCTGCTGCTAGGAAGATTTTGTCTACTTCCTCCTGACTGTATTTCGCGTACGCCGCCTGCGCCTCCCGCGTCTTCCTCAGCTGTTCTTCCAGTCCCTCTACATTCTCTACCAT
>CASTST010000003.1 GCA_949451655.1 uncultured Eubacteriales bacterium
AGTCACAATCGCTTCGCTTGGCTGTGACAGCCCCCTTTGCACAAGGGGGCCTTTTAACGCAAGTGCTTGCTTCGCGACAGCTCCCTTTACTGGGGGGAGCCTTATGAATTTTGATGCTACGTAACAGCTTCTTTGCTGGGAGGAGGCTTGGGTTTGAATGGCGCTTGACCCTATGAAGCCGTGCGGATCCTCACATGGAGCCTTTTTTGGCTGGATACGCGAAATGCTCCAAGGTTTTTTACCAACTTCTGCCCACTGTCAAGCAAGCGCCGGTAAAATCTGCAAAAAAATTTGCAAAATCTATTGCAAAACAAAGGATTTTATGATATAATAAAATGCGTTATCGATACTGATAACAATATAGGGGTATAGCTCAGTTGGTAGAGCAGTGGTCTCCAAAACCACGTGTCCAGAGTTCGAGTCTTTGTGCCCCTGCCATCTGAAAACACCATTGAAATCCGAACCCCTGTGTTTGGACACCAATGGTGTTTTTGATATAAACCCAGTATTTATGCGGCTTTTCGAGGTCGCATTTTCTTTTTGCAATCTGGACTCAAAAGAAAAAATGTGAAATTTACAAGATGAATCACTGAAACCTAACCTTTTCGAACCCGTTAGTCTATTCGCACGTGTCTTATAAATCCGCTTGTTTTAAGGCGTATTCTTGTTCCTTTTGTTCTGGAGTCTTGTACTGTAGCTTTTTATGTGGACGCTTTGTATTGTAAAATATTATATATTTGTCCACTGCATCACGAAACTCCTTTTCCGATTTGTATTTTGTTCTGTAAAGTTCTTCTCTCTTCAGAGAAGAAAAGAACGATTCCATAACGGAATTGTCATACGGAACATAAGGTCGGGAAAAAGAATGCGTAATATTTAAAGACTTCAAGTAATCCTCCATTGTTTTAGAAGCGTAGTTGAATCCTCTGTCGGTATGAAAAATCAAATTTGTATTCGGTTGTCTTTTTGCATATGCTTGCTGGAAAGTTGACTTTACGAGTTGCGTGCTGTTTTTCTTTCCCACCTTATAGCCGATTACCAAGCGGGCGTATAAATCCATGACCACACAGATATAAAAGGCTTTGTCATGAAATTTGAAATATGTAACATCGCTTACCCAAATCACATTTGGTGCATTCGGATCAAACTCTTGATTGAGACAATTTTTTTGCTTTCGCTTTTCCTCATCGTATAGTTTCTTTGCCACTTGACGGATGCTGCCGATTCCCATATCTTTCATAAGAGTACGTACCATTTCTTCACTTACTTTGATACCTTCATTTCGAATAACAGCGGTTATTTTACCTGCACCAAAGATTTGATTGCTTTCATCATAAATTTCCCGTATTCGTATACGCAGTTCTTCTTTGCGCCTTGAATACCAAGTATTGTCTTTCTTGTTGCGAAAAATATGATTGTAGAATGTACCTCTCGAAATGTCCAATGCATCGCAGATTATATGAACATTATATTTCCCGTGCAACTGCTCGGCGGCATACAGTTTTTCTTTTAGTGGTGACTTGGCTGTACAAGTAACCGATTGCAGGAGTTCGATCATTCCCTCTAAACGCTTTACTTTATTTTCGAGCAAATGAAAGTTTCGAACATTGCTAACTTTTCGTTTGCTGTTGACTTGTTCTTCTCGATATACCTTCAGCCAACTGTAAAATGTGCTTTTTGGTACTCCAGTATCTGCAATAATATTGGCTGCTGTTTCTCCACCGGATATAAAACGGTCAATACCCGCTTGCTTTTCTTCGTCAGTGTATTTACACATCATATAATCATCTCCTTCAAGATGATTATATCATGTGGATTACAATTAATAAACTACAATATATATGGTTGTTGATTGAAAAATGACACAAAATATGATATAAATATAGTTGAAAGAATATAAGCTTGTTTTATCAGTAGAAAAAATTTTTTATAATAAAAAATGAAAGGATAAAAATGTATGAATTTATTTGAGAGCGGTTCTGATTGGAGAAGATGGGATTTGCACTTACATACTGCAAGCTCATATGATTACGTATATAAAAACACGGATTGTGATGAAATATTAGCTCAAAAACTACAAGATAATAATATTGCAGCTGTAGCAATAACTGATCATTTTATAATAGACAAGGATAGAATTACCAATCTAAGAAAATTAGCTCCTGATACGGTATTCTTTCCTGGTGTAGAGTTGCGCACAGATAAAGGTGATACCAATATTCATATAATTCTAATATTTTCGGACAAATCTAATCTTGACGAACTTGCGGAAGATTTCAATGCGTTCAAAAGAGAGGCTCAAAACAAAGATGATGACGAAAGTATATATTGGGATTATAATTCACAAATAATTCCCTTTGCAGCAAAACATGATGCTTTGATTTCAATACACGCAGGAAGAAAGACAAACGGAGTTGACGATAGAATTTCTAATTCTCTGCCCCATAATCAAGCTGTTAAAGAGGAGTACGCTACAACGATATCTATGTTCGAAATGGGACAAGTTCGAGATTTTGATGAATATAGAAAACATGTTTTCCCTGATATCGGGGTTAAGCCAATGGTAATTGGATCGGATAATCATGATGCACGAAATTATAATCCTGCGAACAAACTGTGGATAAAAGCCGATGTTACATTTAATGGCTTAAAACAAATAATTTATGAACCAGAAGAACGTGTGTGCATCTCTGATACAAAACCTGAATGTAAACCTGCCTATTATGTAATTGATAGAGTGGTTTTAGATGATGAAGAATTTTCAAATGAGCCTATTTATTTTAATGATAAGTTAACATGTATCATTGGCGGGAAATCTACTGGCAAATCAATTCTCCTTCATAATATGGCTAAGGCTATTGATGAAAATCAAGTTCAGGTAAAAGAGCTGATTGTAAACACTTCCACCAAAGAACTGACCAATACATCGGTTTATTGGTCTGATGGTGAAAATGATGGCGATAGACATATTATCTATATTCCGCAATCATATCTGAATTGTTTAAGTGACAAACAAGAGGTCACAACAGAAATAGATAATATGATTCAAAGTGTCATCTTTAATAATAAAAAGGCTAAGGCATCATTTGACAAAATGCTGAATGCAATAAAAGAAAAACGTTCGGAGCTAAATGTTAAAATTCTAAATTTGCTGGATATTCATAAAGAAATAGTTGAGTTAGAGGATGAAAAAAAGAATCTTGGAGATAGAAGCGGAATAGAAAAAGAAATTAAAAACCTTCAAGAACAGAAAGATGCGCTTTCCAAAGAATTAGAGATTTCTGATGAGGATATAACAAAATATGAAACTGCATTAGCTGAAAGTTCTAACAAATTAAAACTATTAAACAAAGTGAATCAAGAGATATTATCACTTAAATCTATAACGACAATTGTTGAACCCGCCGTTATTAGTTCGGATAATTTTTCTTATGATACTTTAAGAAAAGTCGACGAAACCAAAACTCAAATAATCGATGAAGCTAATAAAGTATGGACTTCGAAGAAAGAAGACCTTTTAAATGAATTAATCGACAAGCAAAAGCAACTGCAGGACGAAAAAGAAAAACATGATGCAGTTGTTAAAGAATTACAGCCTAAAATCCAAGGCAATAAAGCTATTGCTGAATTTTCTTCTAAAATATTAGCAGAAAAAGATAAACTTGCAGCATTTAATACTTTGGATGAAAAACTAAAAGCCAAAAAAGCTGAAGAGCAAATAATGATAGCTGAAATATATTCAATACCATTTCAAATAAAAGAACTGCGTAATGAATATGCGAGTGTTATAAATAACGAAGCAACTTTTAGAGGGCATGAAATAGAGTTTAAAGTCGAAGTACCGTTCAAAAAAGAGGAGTTTTTGAAAATAATTGAGACTGATTTCGTTATTAAAACTGTGAAATTCAAAGAAACAATAAAAATGGATTCTTTTGCTGAAGAAGATTACAATGAAGAAAAACTCAAAGAGATTATTGAAAAATTGTTATCGGGTGTGCTTGAAACCAAAGTTGGACATAACATTGAATCGATATTGAGAGATATTAATGATGACTGGTATAACATCAAATACAAGGTTATCATGGATAACGATAACATAGATGTAATGTCTCCGGGTAAAAAAGCATTAGTATTGCTAAAGCTTTTAATCGATTTGGCAGAAAGCAAATGTCCTATTTTGATTGATCAGCCTGAAGATGACCTTGACAATAGATCGGTGTTCGATGAATTGATTCCATTCATACGTCGTAAGAAAAAAGAGAGACAGATTATTGTTGTAACGCATAACGCCAATGTTGTTCTCGGCGCGGATGCAGAAGAAATAATAATAGCCAATCAAACCGGCAGCAAATCCGAGAATAAAGAAAAACGATTTGAATATCGCTCAGGTGCTATCGAAAATGACAATCCTGTTTTCACTATAGATGGAAGCATAGAAAGTGGTATACTCAATTCAAAAGGTATACAACAGCATATTTGCGATATTCTCGAAGGTGGCGAAATTGCATTTGAAAAGAGAAAGAATAAATATAGAATTTAGCAGTAAGGAGGATAATATCATATGCAGGAAATAAAATGCCCAAAATGTGGAGAGGTGTTTCAGGTCGATGAGTCTGGTTATGCCGCTATTGTTAAGCAAGTTCGTGATAAAGAATTTGAAAAAGAGATATTAGAGCGACAGAATGTTTATCAAAACGAAAGGGATTCTGCAGTCAAAATCGCAGTAACAAAGATTGAGTCCGAAAAAGATAAAGAAATATCGGAGTTGCGTGCAATACTTAAAACCGAGAAGACAGAAAAGCAATTAGAAATTGAAAAAATTGAATCTGTTAAAGATAAACAACTTGCAGAAAAAGAATTAGAAATTTCCAGATTAAAGGGTGAACTCGAACTTAATAAAACTAGCACAGACTTGACTGTTAAGAATGCGGTTCAGGAAAAAGAAACAACGATTCTTGAACTTAAAAGTCAAATTAAGCTTAAGAACAATGAATGGGAATTGAAAGAAAAGTCTCTTTGTGAAAAGCACGCTGATGAAATTAAACGTCGAGAAGATGAAATTGCATATTATAAAGACTTTAAAGCTCGACAGTCTACAAAGATGATTGGCGAAAGTTTGGAACAACATTGTGAAACGGAATTTAATAAATTAAGAGCTACTGCGTTTCAGAATGCTTACTTTGAAAAAGATAATGATATTACAACAGGTAGCAAAGGTGACTTTATCTACAGGGAATTTTCTAATGATGGTATAGAATTCATTTCAATTATGTTCGAAATGAAGAATGAAATGGATACTACAGCAACAAAACATAAGAATGAGGATTTTTTTAAGGAACTAGATAAAGATAGAAAAGAAAAAAATTGTGAGTATGCTGTTTTGGTTACAATGCTTGAATCAGATAATGAGTATTACAATTCAGGAATTGTAGATGTTTCTTATAAATATCCTAAAATGTATGTTGTGATACCACAATTCTTTATACCTATCATTACTATTTTAAGAAATGCTGCATTAAACTCTCTGCAATATAGACACGAACTGGAGTCAGTTCGTAATCAAAATATTGATATTACGCATTTCGAAGAGGACATAAACGACTTCAAGGATAAGTTTTCTAGAAATTTTAGATTAGCTAGTGACAAATTCAAAAAAGCTATCGATGAGATTGATAAAACTATTGACCATCTTCAAAAAACAAAAGAAGCTTTGCTTTCATCTGAAAATAATTTAAGATTAGCAAACACCAAAGCTGAAGATCTTACGATAAAGCGATTAACAAAGGGTAATCCTACTATGGCAGCAAAGTTTGCCGAACTAGACAACAAAATATAAATTGTGAAAACACTATTGAAATTCCGCGATTCTATGGTTTGAACTCAATGGGGTTTTGCTTTATAACGGCGATATTTTAGTGATTTTTTAAAATTGGCTCTTTCCTTCTATTTCCTTATGTTTTGGAGTCTTGTACGCTGAGAGTTCAACTCCAACACGAAACCGCTGAAAATATCTTTTCCGTCCCGATTGGGCAGAGAGAAGCGGCAGTTTTCGGCAGAAGATTGTCGCTTTCTCATATTTTATAAATAAAGTATATATTAGCCAACTCGTTTGTAGACTGGATATGCACCTAATAGCAATACCCAAATTTCGCATTTCATATATTCATAATTATAGTTACCTGACAGCCGTTGCAAATCCGAGCTTCATCCTTTTGGGAAGTTCGGATTTATCGTTGTTTTCAATACAAAAATAAGCCAGCGCACGAGGTTGCGTATCCCTTGATAATCATAAATTCATATAAAACAGCTTCTTCAACTGAAAAGGAATGAAAAATGAATCAAGATAAAAATTTTTTAGAAACTGAATCAGTCGGCAAACTGCTGCTGAAGCTGGCACTGCCCACTGTTGCAGCACAAGTTATCAACATGCTCTATAACATCGTTGACCGTATATATATCGGACACATTGCAGACGTAGGATCCCTTGCACTAACCGGCGTGGGCGTCTGTATGCCGCTGATTATGATTGTTACTGCATTTTCCGCTTTTGCAGGGTATGGCGGCGCGCCCCGTGCTTCCATTTTCATGGGAAAAGGCGATCATATCTCCGCAGAAAAAACGCTTGGAAACTGCTTTGTTCTGCAAATTTTCCTATCCGTTCTTCTGACCGGCGCGCTGCTCCTTTGGAACCGGGATTTGCTGCTGGCGTTCGGCGCAAGCGAAAACACCATCCCATTCGCTGTAGATTATATGAACATCTACGCACTGGGCACTATTTTTGTCCAGCTTACCTTAGGAATGAACGCATTCATCACCGCCCAGGGATTTGCCAAAACCGGCATGCTGTCCGTTTTGATCGGAGCCGCTGCAAACATCATATTAGACCCCATTTTCATATTTGGTTTGGACATGGGCGTGCGCGGTGCGGCACTTGCAACAGTTCTTTCCCAAACTGCCTCCTGTATATGGGTGCTTCTGTTCCTGTTTGGCAGAAAAACCAACCTGCGAATCCGAAAAATCCATCTGCGTCCCCAGGCGGAAATTATTCTTCCAGTATTTGCGCTGGGATCGTCTGTATTTATCATGCAAGCAAGCGAAAGCATTATATCTGTTTGTTTCAATTCTTCCCTGCTTCGCTATGGTGGAGATATCGCAGTTGGCGCTATGACGATCCTCACCAGCGTTATGCAGTTTGCCATGCTTCCCCTGCAGGGACTGGGACAGGGCGCACAGCCTATCATCAGTTACAACTACGGCGCCGGCAACAGCGCACGGGTTAAATCTGCATATTGGCTGCTGCTGCGGGCGGATTTATGCTATTCCACCCTATTGTGGCTTCTTATTATGATCTTTCCCCAAGGCTTTGCCGCCATGTTCACCGCAGATGCAGCACTGATCGCCTTTACCAAAACCGCACTGCGAATTTATGCAGGGTGCCTCCTTTTGTTCGGCATTCAAATGGCATGCCAAATGACCTTTACTTCCATTGGCTATGCCAAAGCCTCTATCATCGTAGCGGTAACGAGAAAATTTATTTTACTGATTCCCCTGATTTACATACTGCCCGGTATTTTGCCAATCAGCAAAACAATGGCAGTTTACACGGCAGAGCCTGTTGCAGACTTTCTTGCAGTAACCTTTACATCCGTTTTGTTTGTGTTCCAATTCAGAAAAGCTATGAATCAGCTTCCCACCGCACCGAAAGCGGAGGAAAAATAAATATATTACAGAAAGCATGTGGATTATTTATGCATACAATATACGAAACCAAAACAACCAGACAGCGAGAGGCACTGAAAGACTTCTTCGGCGGGTTTGAAGGTGAACAAGTCCCGGAAGAGTTATTGGACCGTCTGTTTCAATATGAAGAACTAATGATTAAGTATCGCTCGGCTATCCGGGAGATTACAACAAAGCTTGAAATTCTGAATGATGAATTATCTTCCTCAACAAAGCAAAATCCCATTGAAAGCATACAGTCCCGGATTAAGCGCCCCCAAAGCATCGCTGGAAAGCTGCGGCGGCTGCACCAGCCGGTGGCGGTAGAATCTATTGCACGGAATTTAAACGATGTAGCAGGAATTCGTGTAATCTGCCCGTTCATCAACGATATATACGCAGTGGAAAAAATGCTGCTCCAGCAGGATGATGTGCGTCTGATTGCCCGAAAGGATTATATTCGCAGCCCAAAGGAAAGCGGATACCGCAGCCTGCATTTGGTAGTGGAAATTCCCGTATTCTTTTCCATGCGAAAAGAATTTATTCGGGTGGAAATACAGATTCGCACAGTAGCTATGAATTTTTGGGCAAGCCTGGAGCATCAGATACGGTACAAAAACGATTCCCCGCAGGTTCAGGAAATTGCAAGTGATCTGAAAGAATGCGCGGATACTATCGCACGAACAGATGAAAAAATGCAGGCGCTGCGGCAGCGGATTTTGACCCATACGGAAGAAGTATTATAATATGAACTCTTCGGAACAACACTTGCACAAACAAAAACTCCCGCGGCAAAGGGGTGCCGATGTAATCGGTGGGGGATTGTATACACGAACTGCCGATTTACAGATTATGCAAAATGATAGCAAGGACACTCCCTCAGTCTCCGCTCCGCGGAGCCAGCCCCCTTTGCACAAGGGGGCCTTTTTGTTTAAATTGGCTTGTGGGACAGCACTCGACACAGCACCACCCAATCATTAACCCCTGTGCAAAACTTCAGTTGGCGTAGCTTCTTCCAACTATTAAGCCCCCTTGTGCAAGGGGCAGTCACGCCGCACCATGCCAGACTTAGCCCCCTTGTGCAAGGGGCGGTCACGCCGCGCCACACCAGACTTAGCCCCCCTTGTGCAAAGGGGGGTGCCGATGTAATCGGCGGGGGGATTGTATACACGAACTGCCGATTTGCAGATTATACAAAATGATAGCAAGGACAATCCCTCAGTCGCTCCGCGACAGCTCCCTTTGCACAAGGGAGCCTTTTTGTTTGTACTATACGGAAGTTCCCTTTGATGGGGGCTTTTTTGTACTTGATTCGTGTTATCTTCCCTATACCGAGGAGGCTTTTTAAGTTGAAAATAAATTTTATTTCTGCCTTTTGGGTAAAATAAAAGAAAACGATCCGGGGGGAAAAGACAAAATGCGGGAACGAATTTTATCTGACATTGCAATAAAACGTTTTGAAAAGCATCTGCAAAAGGAAGAAAAAAGCAAAAATACAATTGAAAAGTATCTGCGGGATGTGCGGGCGTTTATAAGATTTACAGGCAAAAGCAGCATTATCAAGGAAACGGTGATCGCCTACAAAACACAGCTGATCCAAAATAACTACGCCGCCCACAGCATCAATTCCATGCTGGCAAGCATCAACAGCCTGTTCTCATTTCTTGGCTGGACGGACTGCAAGGTGAAATCTATCAAGCTCCAGCGACAAATCTACTGCCCTGAAGAAAAGGAACTGACCAAAGCGGAATATCTACGTCTTGTAAGCACAGCAAATAGCAGAGGCAACAAACGGCTTGGTCTCATTTTGCAGGCAATCTGCGGCACGGGAATCCGCGTGAGCGAGCTTCCGTTTATCACCGTAGAATCTGTCAAAGCTGGTGAAGCAGCCGTTTCGCTCAAGGGCAAGATGCGGTCCGTCTTTATTGTGCGAGATCTGCAAAAGAAACTGCTCCGCTATGCAGCAGAGCAGAAAATCAAAACAGGATCAATATTTATTACCCGTACCGGCAAACCCATGAGCCGCACAAACATCTGGCGGGAAATGAAAAACCTTTGCATCCAGGCACATGTCAATCCCGGAAAAGTATTTCCCCATAATCTGCGGCATTTGTTCGCCCGCACCTTTTACGGCATTGAAAAAGATATTGCAAAACTTGCCGACATTCTCGGTCACAGCAGCATCAATACCACAAGAATCTATATTGTCACCACCGGAAATGAGCACCGCCGCCGCATGGAAAATATGAAGTTGATTTTATGAAAAAATCACTGAAAAGTCATTTACAACATAAACTGCATTATGTTGTAAACAGAACAGAAAGAAGTCGGCATAATTCTATTTATAATTTAAAAACAGACGCAAAAAAAGAATCTCTGCCATAAGCCAAAAAATTACTTAGAAGCGAGATTTTACATTCGACATTTTCTTCTTACATACGCTTTTTTATATCAAAATTTATTGCATTTTTTCATGTCTGTGCTATAATAGATTGTGTACAATAGGGTATATATTTCTGAAAGCATTCACCGTTACAACATAATGCAGTTTATGTTGCGGATGCAGGGGAGGAGTGTTCATTATAATATGGGAACCGTATTATTCAAACACAATTCTGACGCATATGAATCGGCACTTGCATTGTTGAAGCGAGAGAAAAAAGCCGCAGTCATTCATCCTACAGGAACGGGGAAATCCTTCATCGGTTTCAAGCTGTGCGAGGATCACCCCGATATTACTGTCTGCTGGCTTTCTCCTTCCGAATACATTTTTCAAACCCAGCTCGAAAATTGGGTGGCAGCAGGCGGTACACAACTTGAAAATATCATTTTTATAACCTACGCCAAATTGATCCTGATGAGCGAAGAAGAACTGAATACCATTCACCCCGGATATATCATTCTGGATGAATTTCATCGGGCAGGTTCCGAAATCTGGGGGAGCAGCGTCAAAAAACTGCTTATGCTATATGCAGGCACACCGATTCTTGGACTTTCCGCAACCAATATCCGGTATCTTGACAATCAGCGCGATATGGCTGACGAACTGTTCGATGGTCACATCGCCTCAGAAATGACACTCGGCGAATCCATCGTGCGCGGCATTTTAAACGCGCCCAAATATGTGCTCTCCGTATTTTCCTATCAAAAAGATCTGGAAAGATATAGGGCAAAAATAAAACGTTCTAAAAACAAGGCGGTTCGGGATGAAGCAGAGCAGTATCTCGAAGCGCTGCGCCGCGCCCTCGCAAAAGCGGACGGAATGGAGGAAATCTTTCAGAAACATATGGATGATCCCCATGGGAAATATATCGTTTTCTGCGCAAATGCGGAGCATATGCGGGAAATGATGGACAAAGCAAGCGAGTGGTTTCGTTTGGTTGACAAAAATCCCAATATATATTCCATGTATTCTGAAGATCCCGCGGCAAGAGCCTCTTTTGCCGCATTCAAAGCAGACAATGATGCTTCTCACCTGCGTCTGCTTTACTGCATTGACGCTTTGAACGAAGGCATTCATCTTGACGATGTAAGCGGCGTGATACTGCTTCGTCCCACTGTATCGCCTATCGTATATAAGCAGCAGATAGGACGTGCGCTTTCTGCATCCAAAAAGAAAAACGCAGTGATTTTCGATATTGTAATGAACATCGAAAATCTGTACAGTATCGGCATGTTAGAGGACGAAATGCAGATTGCAATGACCTACTACCGCTCTCTCGGAAACGGCGAGGCAATTGTAAACGAGCACTTCCGCATCATTGATGAGGTGCGCGACTGCCGCATGCTGTTTGAAAAGTTGAACGACACGCTTCATGCTTCATGGGACATAATGTATGAAAAAGCAGAGGAATATTTTTCGCAAAAGGGCGACCTTGCCGTTCCCCATCATTACAAAACAGATGAGGGATATTCACTCGGAAACTGGCTTCAAACGCAAAGAAAGGTCCGCTCCGGCGAGCAATACGGAACGCTGACAGAAGAACGGATTGAAAAGCTTGATGCAATCGGTATGATATGGGACAGCTACCGGGATCTTTCCTGGGAAAGAAACTTTACAGAAGCAAAAGCATATTATGAGGCTTTCGGTAATCTGAACGTCAGCATCAACTATGTAACACAAACCGGGCTGCGGCTGGGCGCATGGATTTCCAACCTGCGTGCCGCCAGAAAAAACGGAAGTCAGAGAAAAGACATTTCAGAACAGCGCATCGAGGCGCTTGACAAAATCGGCATGGTATGGGATATGTCGGATATGCTGTGGAATCAATACTACGGCGCATGCCTGACATATTACCGCGAGCATGGCAATCTTGATGTGCCTGCCAGATATGTAACCGGCGACGGGCTGCGGCTGGGCAGTTGGATGATCCACGTCCGTGCATCATATAAAGGAAAAGGCAAAAATTATAAATTAAGCGATGCGCAGATACAGGCGCTGGACGAGATTGGAATGCTCTGGAATGGAAAGCATGACATGCTCTGGGAAAAAGGGTTTGAAGAGGCACAGAAATACCGCAGAGCCTTTGGAAATCTTGACGTTCCCACCGGATTCAAGACAGAATCGGGATACGCGCTTGGCAAATGGATTGCACGTCAAAGAGAAAATACCGGCTTGTCCGAATGCAGAAAAAACAAGCTAAGCAGTATCGGCATGATATGGAAAAAACAGGACTCGTGGGAAAAGCGCTATACCCTTGCCAAAGCATACTACAAGGAACACGGCAATTTGAATGTTCCTGCCAAATATACAGTCGATGGCATTTGGCTCAACAAATGGCTGAATGAGCAGCGTCAGATATATCTTGGCAAGCGGGGCAGCAAATGCCTGACCCAGGAACAAATTGCTAAGCTCAGTTCATTAGGTGTGATCCGGTGAACTGCACCGGCGAGTTGATATGGTTTAAAAGATAGAGGAGATTCAATGTCTGATCAGAAAAAAATACTCGGTAAAGTGAAAAAGCGCCCTGCATTCGAGCATTGGCATTTAATTGCGCTTTATCTGATGATTTATGATTTCTGTGCTGTCAGCGGAGCCTATTTTTTAGCATTGTGGCTGCGTTTTGACTGCCATTTTTCTGAAATTAAGGTTCAGTATTTATCAGCGTGGGTAAAATTTGCGCCGTTTTATGCGGTGATTTGCTGCGTAGTCTTTTGGATGCTTCGGCTGTACCAAAGCCTTTGGCGTTTTGCAAGCTTCAATGAACTGCGGCGCGTTTCCCTTGCCTCCATTATAACATCGGCATTTCATACGGTTGCCATTACAATAGTTGTGCGGCGCATGCCGATTTCCTATTACATTATAGGCGCAGTGATTCAATTTGTGGCAGTACTGTTTATACGCTTTGCTTACCGGTATATTCTGCTTGAGCGCAGCAAAAGAACAAGGTCGCAGCAAAAGGCGGCGGCAAGCCGTGTCATGCTCATTGGCGCCGGCGTTGCAGGGCAGATGATCCTTCGCGATCTGCACAGCGCCAAAGAAGTTAATGAACGGGTATGCTGTATTATTGACGATAACAGAAACAAATGGGGACGGTACATAGACGGCGTGCCGATTGTCGGCGGCAGAGACGACATTCTGGTGAACGTAAAAAAATATAATATTGAAAAGATTTTCCTTGCCATACCCAGCGCCGCTGCGGAACAAAGACGGGATATTCTGGATATATGCAAAGAAACCAATTGCATTTTAAAAAACCTGCCCGGCGTGTTCCAATTTGTTGCAGGCAACATAACAGTGGATTCCATGAAAAACATCACTGTGGAAGATCTGCTGGGGCGCGAACCGATTCAGGTCAATATGGATGAGATCTACGATTTTATCAAGGATAAAGTCATTCTTGTCACAGGCGGAGGAGGATCCATTGGCAGCGAGCTTTGCCGACAAATCGCAAAGCATCAGCCGCGCCGGCTTATTATCTTCGATATGTATGAAAACAACGCGCACTCTATCGGTCTTGAGCTTAGAAGGAATTATCCTGATCTGAAACTGGAAATATTGATCGGCTCCGTGCGGGACAGCCGCCGGATCGACAGTGTTTTTGCAAAATATAAGCCGGATGTGGTATACCATGCCGCCGCACATAAGCATGTTCCGCTGATGGAGGACAGCCCGTGCGAGGCAATCAAGAACAATGCAATCGGCACATATAAGACCGCGTACGCGGCAATGATACACGGCTGCAAACGCTTTGTGCTGATCTCAACGGATAAAGCGGTAAATCCCACCAATATTATGGGAGCGTCCAAGCGGCTGTGTGAAATGATTATACAGGCATTTGACCGAAAAATAAAAGAAGGCAAAGCCTCCGAGCTGAAGCCGTTCCATATTCATGCCGAGGGTACCTATGGAGGCGTATGCAGTTCCGCACAGGAAAACACAGCATATCAAACCCGGTTCGTTGCTGTACGTTTTGGTAATGTGCTGGGCAGCAACGGTTCTGTAATTCCCATATTTAAGGATCAAATTGCCAAGGGCGGTCCTGTCACAGTTACGCATCCCGATATCGTCCGCTATTTTATGACGATTCCCGAAGCTGTTTCCCTTGTGCTCCAGGCAGGCGTTTACGCTTGCAGCGGTGAGATTTTTGTTCTGGATATGGGCTCTCCGGTCAAAATCGACACACTTGCGAAAAACCTGATCCGACTGTCGGGATTGAAACCGGATGAAGATATCAAAATTGTTTACACCGGTCTTCGCAAAGGCGAAAAACTGTACGAAGAAAAGCTGATGGCTGAAGAAGGAATGAATACAACACCGAATCATCTGATTCATATCGGAAAGCCGATCCCATTTGATACGGATGTTTTTCTGGGGCAGCTGCAGAATCTGATGGTTGCCGCTTACAACGGGCAGGAACGTGATATACATAAGCTCGTAGCCGAAACTGTGACAACATATCATCCAATAGATGTGCACAGCGCTGACGACCGACAGATAAAAACTGCCGCACCAGCTTTAACCGGTGCAGAATGAGAACCTCTGAAAAAAGGAAAGTAAGCATATGTATGAACGTTTTTTCAAACGGCTGATTGATATTATTCTGGCACTGATCGGCTCAGTTGTACTGCTTCCCGTTTCACTGATTATTGCCATTGCAATTTTCATTGATGATCCGGGACCGGTCTTTTTCAAACAGAAAAGATTCGGAAAGAATAAAAAATTTTTCATGCTCCACAAATTCAGAAGCATGAAAGTAAAAACGCCTGATATTCCAACACATCTGCTTGAAAATCCCGATCAGTACATAACACGCGTCGGACGCTTTATCCGTAAAACAAGTCTTGATGAACTTCCGCAGATATATTGCGATATCCTGACCGGAAAAATGAGCATTATCGGTCCGCGTCCTGCCCTCTGGAATCAGGATGATCTGATTGCAGAACGTGACAAGTACGGTGCAAACAATATAAAACCGGGGCTTACCGGCTGGGCGCAGATCAACGGCAGAGACGAACTGGAGATACCGGTCAAAGCGAGACTGGACGGCGAATATGTGGAAAAAATGAGCTTTTTGTTTGACTGCAAGTGTTTTTTTGGAACAGTCAGGGCAATACTGAAATCAGATGGCGTTGTTGAAGGCGGCACCGGTGAAATAGAGAAGAAAAAGAAGGAACAAGAGAAAGAGGCTGTTGTTAAATGAGTGAATTGGTCAGTGTTGTTATTGCTACATATAGACGTGACTCATTCCTTAGAAAGGCAATTGAGTCCTTAACCTTACAAACATATCCGGCAGTTGAAATTATAGTTGTAGATGATAATGCTGACAGGGAATGGAATGATATTGTTTCTTCTATTGTATCTGAATTTTCCAATATTAAGTACATTTGCAACGCTGCAAATATGGGTTCGGCAGAAGCAAGAAATATAGGCATTCATAGCGCCGACGGTATGTATATTACTTTTTTAGATGACGATGATATATATTTGCCTGAAAAAATTGAACATCAGATAAGCGCAATGCAGAAAAACCATGCGGATTTCAGTTTGACCGATCTGTTTTTATACAATGAGGACGGCAAATTGATTGACAGAAGAACCAGAAACTATATTCATTGTTATGATAAAGACAGTTTATTAAAATACCATCTGATGTACCATATGACAGGCACAGATACGATAATGTTCAAAAAAGAATATCTGCTGCGCATCGGCGGATTTCCCAAAATTGATTTGGGAGATGAATTTTATCTCATGTGCAGAGCCATTGAAGGCGGCGGGCACTTTGCCTATATTCCCGGATGTTATGTGAAGGCATATGTACATACGGGGGAAACAGGACTGTCATCCGGGCAAAGCAAAATTGACGGTGAAAACGCACTGTTTGCACATAAAAAGACGATGATACAGCAGTGGGACAAAAAAACGCAGCGCTATATCAGGATGCGACATCACGCCGTGCTCGCCTTCGCATATTTGCGCATGGGAAGCAAAGGAAAAGGAATGATTGAAATATGGAAAGCTGTTTTGTGCAGTCCGGTAAATTGTATCAAGCTGGCATTAAGCAGGTAACACTATGAAAATATTAGCAATATGCGGTGTATATACAGATCAGTATGAAAAGGATATTTTGCAGAATACCAAAGGGTATGCCGATCAATCAGCAAACATTTTTCAAAAAAAACTGATTAACGGGATACAGCAAAACGGCTATAATTATAAGGTAATCTCTGCACCCTTGATTGGAGCGTACCCTTTTCGTTATCGGAAAATGTTTTTCAAAGGATTTCCAAAGTCCGATGCAAATGATCAATATGTCCGCTTTAATAATATCTGGGGGATCCGAAATATATCCCGCGCAAAATCCTTGAAAAAAGCAATTGGCACGTACTTAAAAAAAGAACAGGAAGATACATTTCTGATTCTGGTGTATTGCGCACATACGCCTTTTCTTGAGGCTGCCGAATATGCAAAAAAATTAAAGCCCAAAAGTAAAATCTGCTTTGTCGTTCCCGATCTGCCCCAATATATGAACTTAAATGAAGGGCATCGTTTTTTCTATGATATTTTCAAAAAATATGACATTCAAAAAATGCAGAAATATATTGCGGGCGTGGACGCTTTTGTGCTTCTCACAGAAGCAATGAAGGATGCGCTGTATGTAGGAACCCGCCCATATATGGTAGTAGAAGGGATTGTTGATGAAATTCCTGAAATGCATGAGGAGAAGCCCGCGTCAGACGGAATCAAACGAATTGTATATGCAGGGAAAATGAACATAAAGTTCGGGATCAAGGAACTTGTAGACGCTTTCATGAAAATAGAGGATGAAAATTACCGGCTGATTTTATGCGGCGATGGAGATGCACGAAGCTATGTTGAGGAAAAAATGAAAGCAGATCATCGCATTGACTATAAAGGACAAGTTACCGCAGCAAAAGCGAAGGAATATATTCAGTCGGCAGATGTGTTGGTAAATCCGCGACCGAACAACGAAGAATATACGAAATATTCATTTCCGTCCAAAACGATTGAATATCTCTTGAGCGGAAAACCGGTTGTAGCTTATATGCTGGATGGAATGCCAGATATTTACCGCGATTTTATATATAATATTGAAGATTACAGCAGTTTTTCCCAGGCAATCATTGAAGCAGAACAGCATTATCGTTTTATGCAGGAAAACAGTTTTTTCCAATATGCGCAGGAACATTTGATGAGCAAAAATGTTGTGCATGCAATCCAGTGCATGTTTGAAAAATGCTGATATTCCCTTCTGTCGCCCTGTTCCATTGCGCGACAGGAATTTTAAATAATAAAAGGAAAGTGATATGACAGTATACTACATCATAAATTTGTCGATTCTTTTCATAGGATTCCTTTATGCCGGCAGAATAAAAAGTCTAAACAGATTCCTTATTGTGTGTCTTTTTGGTCTTTTATTCTTCTTTATGGCGTTCAGAGGAAATTTCACAGCAGATTATGATAATTATTACACCTACTTTTTGCGTGTTGCAGATCATTATTCCATAATAGATATCCTGAGTTTTAAACACAGGTTTGTTATGGAACATGGATTCGTGTTATTGGGTAAAATCATCAGCTATATATCCACCTCCGAAATATTTTATCACTCCGTAATTTCTGCAATACTTTTGTTATTGTATTTCAAAGGCTTTAAAGAATCCAAAAACATTTGGCTGGCAATCTTTATATTTGTCAATCTGGGAGATTATTTCGGCGCAATGAATCTGTTCCGGCAGGCGCTGAGTGCCGCAGTTATATTCGCAGGGTACAAGCTCCTGATTGATAAAAAATACATTAAGTTTATTCTTGTTGTTTGTATTGCAGCTACCATTCACACAACCGCGCTGATTTTGATTCCGCTCCTGTTGGTTTGGAAAACACCTATAAAAAGAAATAAAATCATTGCTTTTTCCTGTGTCACTGTAGCCGCATGGATTGTACTGCCGTATTTCATCCAATTGGTAATGTACCTGTTTCCTGCATATCGGAATTACAGCTACGGCATGGGCGGCGGAAGTATATACGCATGTTTTGCAATGATTGCAATTTTATTATTTGTCTTATACAGCGTTAAGTTTGAAATCCAGGACTTTGATTACAATTCCACCGAAAACATCATTCTGTTCAACAGTTTGCTGCTGGCATTGATGTTTTTGATCCTTGGCGTGCGGGTATATATGTGTACAAGAATTGTGTATTTCTTCAGACCGTTTGTATGTGTGCTTGTTGCCAATATATTGTCACAATATAAAAATGCAAAGCATCGGGCAATCTTCACCGTAGCAATCTGCATACTTGCGACTGTATATACAATTGCCACATTGTCCGATACAGGCTATAACCCATATTATTTTATCTGGGATTGAGAGGCGCCAACCATATGTATATAGTGGAAATCAACGCAGTTCCATATGGGTCTACCGGAAAGATTATGTTTGGCATTGCTGACGTTGCGCAAAAATCCGGGAACGTATGCAAATGTGTGCATGGATTTTCATGGCATAAAAACAAATCGCAGGGCAGCTATATTGTAAGCGGTTTTATATCGAAATCACTGCACATGCTTGCAGCGCGAATATCCGGCTGGAACGGGAGCTTTTCCGTTATCTCCACATACCGTTTTATACGTAAACTGAAAAAGCTTTCCCCCGACATCATTCATTTACACAACATACATGGATGGTATCTCAATATTCCGATGCTGTTTCGGTTTATCAAAAAAAGCAATATTCCAGTTGTATGGACATTGCATGACTGCTGGGCATTTACCGGGCATTGTCCCCATTTCGTTATGAAACAATGCAACCAATGGAAAACCCAATGCGATCATTGTTCCCTATACAAAGAATATCCACAAAGCCTTTTTGACAATGCAAAGAAAATGTTTCAATACAAAAAGAAGCACTTTACCGGTGTAAAGAATTTGACGATAGTCACCCCCTCCCGATGGCTTGCAGATTTGGTAAATCAGTCGTTTTTAAAAGAATACCCGGTTAAAATCATCCATAATGGAATTGATCTCAACACTTTTCAGCCAACGGAAGGAAGCTTCCGCGAAAGATATGCAATCGCTCCGGACAAGCATATCGTGCTGGGCGTTGCCCTTGACTGGGGAAAACGGAAAGGGTTGGATGTATTTGCTGCGCTTTCCAAAAGGCTTGACGCGCGTTACCAAATCGTGCTCGTAGGTACAGACGAAAAAATCGACGAACAACTGCCGGAAAATATTCTTACCATACATCGAACGCATAGTGGGAAGGAATTGGCAGAAATATATACTGCTGCGGATGTGTTTGTAAATCCTACCAGAGAAGATAATTTCCCCACTGTGAATATTGAATCCATCGCATGCGGCACACCGGTTATTACCTTTCGCACAGGCGGAAGTCCGGAAATGCTTGACGAAACCTGCGGAAGCGTTGTGGATTGCGACAACATTGACGCGATGGAACAGGAAATCATCCGTGTTTGTAAGGATAAGCCCTATACAAACACGGATTGCCTACGCCGAGCGGCGGATTTTGATCAAAACAATAAGTTTCGCGAATACATCGAGCTATATGAAAATATAGGAGCAAGTCATGACTGACCTTCAAAAAGTAGAGTTTGATATACTGCAATGTTTCATCCAAATCTGCGACACGCTGCATCTTCCGTATTTCCTTGTATGCGGATCCGCTCTGGGGGCGGTAAAATACGGCGGTTTTATCCCGTGGGATGATGATGTGGATGTGGCGTTGTCCAGAGACGCATACGAAATATTTCTAAAGAAAGCCCCGGCGCTCCTTCCAAGTCACTTGTTTTTGCAAAATTATCAGTCAGACCCCCATTTCACACACTGCTTCAGCAAGCTTAGAAATTCCAATACTACGTACATAGAAAAGTCCGTTGCCCATGCACCGATTCATCATGGTGTTTGTATTGATATTTTCCCCATTGACGGGTACCCCGCAGGCAGGGTGCCGTCTATCGTATTGGAAATAAGAAAAAAAGTATTTTTGTCCATGATGTCGGCGAACTATCGTGTTCCCCATTCCTGGAAAGGAACCATATTTGCTGCCCTTGGAAAAATGCTTGGATATTGTAAAAATCCCGATGCAAAGCTCAGAAAATATACGAAAGTGATCTCAAAATATCCGGTTCAAACATCTGAAATATGGTGCAATCACGGAAATTGGCAGGGCAAGCTGGAATATGCCCCCCGCTGGCACTACGGAAACGGCACATGGGCAGAATTTGAAGGGCTGAAGGTCCGTGTCCCGGAAAACTATGACGCATATCTTACCCAGAAGTATGGTGACTGGCGCGTTGATCTTCCGAAGGAACAGCAAGTCGGACATCACTATTATGAAGTATGCGATCTTACACGTCCGTACACCGATTATACACAGCATCCCTGATAAAGTGAAAACAATCCGCACAGGCGGTTTATATAGATAAAAAAAGTAAAGGAGAAGCAAATGAAGAACCAAAAGCTAATGAAAGTTTTAGCAGCGAGTTTAGCTGTCCTTATGCTGGTTGGTTTTCTTCCGATTTTTGCATTCAGTGCATCGGTGGATTACGTAACCGGAAACGACGACTATTACAAAGTGATCTCAAAAAATGACTGGGATCTTGCTCCAGGCATTGTTGAATCTGAAATTGTTCTGAACAATGATATCTCCACACGCCGTCAGGTGGCGCATGTGGTGGAAGTAGATATCAACAACCCATACACAAAGGTCATCCCCAGCAGCAAGGGCATGACACCGACTCCCGGCAACTATGGAGTACAGATCATGTCCCAGCAGGCAAAGTATGCAGAGGAACACGGCTACGGCAATGTTGTAGCCGCAATGAATCTGAGCCTCAGCTGGTATAATAGCTCATATTATGTAGAACATCCTGAGCTTGTAGGCGAACCGCTCGGATATATGGTTCTGGATGGCAAAATGTATGTCAACAGCCAGGGTCAGACAAGCGGAGCACAGACCTGTGTAGTCATCAACTTTGATGAAAAGGACGGCGAGGCAAGACCCTCCGACATGCCCAAGGTAGAAATCCGTTCCACTGCAACTGCCATCACCGGCTGGGAAGAACAGGTAATTCCTGCAAACTTCGGATTCCTTGTCAAAGACGGAAAAAATCTCTACAGCGAGGACCACGACTCCGACAGCGCATCCCGTTCCTTTGTGGGAATCAAAGAGGATGGAACCTTCGTAATGGTTATGAACGATGGACGCCAGTCTCCGTATTCCGCAGGCTTTAACAGCTATGAGATGGCGGAATTCATGCTTTCTCTTGGCTGCGTAACAGCGGTTAACGGCGACGGCGGCGGATCCTCAACATTCCTGTCCCAGCGTCCCGGTGAGGATCTGAAAATCAACTGTTCTCCTTCAGACGGGTCAGAGCGTCCTACAACGCATGGTATTCTGGTAATTTCCACAGCCCCTGCAACAGGAGAGTTTGTACGTGCCAGCATTTCTGCTGAAAACGAATATTTTACTCCCGGCAGCACAGTGAAATTCAACGCTGTAGGTACTGACCTTGTAGGTACTGCTGCTGAAATTCCGGCTGATGTTACATGGCAGCTTGCTGATCCCTCAATGGGAACAATAAGCGACGGAATATTCATTTCTAACGGGAAGACAGGAACAGCAACTGCACAAATGGTATGGAATGGAGAGATAGTTGGTGAAGCGTCTGTTCAAATTGTAATTCCCGAAGCTATATCATTTGCCCAGGATGTGATTACAGTTCCTTTCGGTAAGGAAATTACTATCAATCTCAAAGCTACTATTAACGGTGGACTGAATGATGTTGTTTTGAAGGAAAGCGATATAGAGCTTACTCTTGATAACAGCGCATTGGGTACACTTGACGGCTTTAAGTTTACAGCTGTAAACGAAGAAGCAGCACCCGAAAGCTTAAGCGGCATACTGAATGCAGCTTTGCTTCATGGCGAAGGATTGAAAGCAACGGCTAAACTTAGCCTTGGAAAAGGTTCCAAAATTCTTTATGACTTTGAGGACGGGGATGCCTCACAGTGGGCTTATTATCCGAACTCCAAATATAACTATATTGAATATGAAGGTTCCACCTCCCTTGCAACAAGAGAAGACGGACAGGTTCACAGCGGCAATTATGCGTTGCGTTTGAATACTGATTTTTCTGTTACAACTGAAAGCGGTTATCTTTGCGGTTATGTTGGCTTGACAGGAAATGAAAGAATCGATTTGAAAGACGCCACTCGAATCGGAATGTGGATATATTTCCCGCATGAAGCAGCTGGACTCAGATGTCATCTACGTGTGGAACCTGTTACAGAAAGAGATGCTGACGGAAATATAGTAAAAACTGGCGGCAAGTATAATTCACAATCCATTTTGGACGGAGACAAAGACTGCGGAACTCCCGGTTTTGTTACTTCATTCCCAGAATCCGGTTGGCATTATGTTTCATTTGATTTGACACAGCTTGGTGATTTGGGCGGATGCATTCCTGCTAATGCAACAATACTTCAATATTATCTTTGTGACCGCGATGGTGCAAAGTATAATTACAGTCACTTTGACTATAAGTCCTTGATTCAGAACCTTACAATGTACATTGACGATGTAACAATTGACTATTCGTCTGTTGTTGATGATCGTGAAGCACCCATATTCAGCAGTGTACTTCTCAGCGATAATGGAAGCAATTCGGACGAGCCTATGTCTCTTAATAACGGTTATGTTTCCAATATGAGTGAGCTTTCCCTCGCTGCACGGGTTGCAGAAAATACAACAAATGCGAACGCTACAGGTATTGACGCTTCTACTGCAAAAGCATATGTAGATGGAACTGAAGTTGCATGCAAATATACAAATGGTCTAATGACCATTGACACTAAAGATTTTTCAAACGGATCTCATACCATTAAGTTCACAATATGTGACAGACAAGGGAACTATGCTTCTGCCATTCGCACATTTACAGTCAGTGCAGAAAATAATGACAGATCTACTGTAAAGCTTGTTCCTCATGATGCAGCACTTGATAAAATTCTGTTTGGATCTCTTTACTATGTTGATCTGGTGGCAACAGACATAGAGACTGTGCAATCTGTTTCGGTAGACCTCGATCTTAACGATATCAGCATTTGGCAGCTTGATCATATGGAGGCGGCTGAGGGCTTTGAAGCATCCTATAGTATCATTGATTCTGACGACAATATTGCAAGAGTAACAATTACACGCACAGGAGAAAGTGACGCTACCGGTGAATATTCGGTAGTTTCAATGCCTATCCGCACATGGGAGCTTCCTGCAGTTGAATCTGATTACAATCCTGCCGGCGTAGTGAGAATGTATGATCAGTATAAAAAGACGAACGAAATATGGCCTGTAGATATTAGTGTAACCGTTAAAGCTGGTACAGTTTTCTTTAACGATGGTACAAATAACACTTTTGCCGGCGACAATGTACAAGTTGATACAGAATCCTATGTATGGCACGATCAAAATCCCAAGCCCGATGGATACGCTGTGTGGAATGGCGGTCATGATCATAGAGCAGAAACAAAGCAGTACTATGGTGAAGAAACGACTAACCATACAGATGCAGTAGCACTCCCTGATGCTGCAGCTACCTGCACAAAGGACGGATACACAGGAAGAACCTACTGTAACGAATGCAAGTCCGTTGTTGACTGGGGCACAACCGTTCCGGCAACCGGACATAGCTTCGTAACTGAAGGCAATATCAAAATATGTACTGCATGTAATAAATCATACAGTGCTGACGGTCTCACCGGCTGGCAGGTGCTTGCAGGCGAGAACTATTACTTTGGAAGCTACAGCGAAGTAGTAGACGGTCAATATACTGTAGACGGTCATACCTACACCTTTGCAAACAGCAAGCTTATTGACGGCGCATGGGAAAATGACGGCGTTGGTCTCACATGCTGGTGGGCAGGAGAACAGCTCTTCAACCGTTGGTTCAAGATTGGAGACAATACCTATCACTTTACCGGTATTTACGCAGATACTGGATTCAGCCGTATTGCGATCAATACAAATGTTGGATCAAGATATCATATGTTTGATGAACACGGTGTGTTCTGTGATGACTTTAACGGTATTTATATCTTTAATAACAATACTTATTACTTGAAAGACGGTATTGCCAATGTCCATGGTCTCGTAGAATACGACGGCGATTACTACTACATCAACAGCAGTTATGTCGCAATCAAAAATACCGGATATCGTCTTACCGATTCTATGACAAACGGCTTGCTCCCTGCCGGAACATACTATTTCGACGCAGACTGCAAGATGATTCAAATGAAAAACGGAATCGTCACAGAGGATAATGGAGATATTCGTTACTACGTGAATGATGTACCCCAATACGCCGGACTTGTTCAGGATAACGCCGGAAATTACTACTATATCAACAGCACCCTGAAGGCTGTAAAGAATACCGCTTACACAATCAGCGCTGCGAAAACAAACGGGCTCCTTCCTGCCGGAACATATAAATTCGGTGCGGACGGCAAGATGATTCAGGCGAAAAACGGAATTGTCAAAGACGATAACGGAGACGTTCGTTACTATGTAAATGATGTACCCCAATATGCCGGACTTGTTCAGGACAGCGACGGAAGCTACTACTATATCAACAGCTCCCTGAAAGCTGTAAGAAATACCGCTTACACTATTGGTACTGCGAAAACAAACGGGCTCCTTCCTGCCGGAACGTACAATTTCGGTGCGGATGGTAAGATGATCCAGGCGAAAAACGGTCTTGTCAAAGACGATAACGGGGATATCCGCTATTACGTAGATAATAAGCCCCAATATGCCGGACTTGTTCAGGACGATGCCGGAAATTACTACTACATCAACAGCACCTTGAAGGCTATAAAGAATACTGCCTACACAATCGGCGCTGCGAAAACAAACGGACTCCTTCCTGCCGGAACATATAATTTTGGTGCGGACGGCAAGATGATCCGGGTGAAAAACGGTCTTGTCAAAGATGATAACGGGGATATCCGCTATTACATAGATAATAAGCCCCAATATATCGGACTTGTTCAGGACGATGACGGAAACTACTACTATATTAACAGCACCTTGAAGGCTGTACGTGGTTCCTCCTATACCATTGGCGCTGCAAAAACAAACGGCCTCCTCCCCGCCGGAACATACCATTTCGGTGCGGACGGAAAAATGATTCCATAAAATCATAAAATGCCCGGTCATCTGACCGGGCAGCCGCACAAATCAGAACCTCCACGCGGTGTGCGGCGGGCAACGGAAAGATCCGGCAAACTCTGATAACCATAATTTATTATGGGAGATATAAACTTTGAAAATTGTATTTGTTTCAAATTATTTTAATCATCATCAAAAAAGCCTGTCCGAAGCCTTGGATAAGCTTACCGATCATAATTTTCATTTTGTTGCAACCTCAAAAATGCGGGAAGAACGCCGCAAATTCGGATACGGAAACTGGGAGCTCCCGGAATATGTTATAGAAGCCTATACAGGACAAGACGCCTATACCCGCGCAATGGATGCAATTGACTGCACCGATGCAGTCATCGCGGGATCTGCCCCTGAACTGTATTTAAAACAATATATAAAGTCCGGCAAGCTTTTGTTCCGATATTCCGAAAGACCGTTCAAAAAAGATGCTTCCCATATTAAATTTCTGCCCCGCTATATAAAGTGGCATCTTCAAAATCCGCACAGTAAGCCAATCTATATGCTTTGTGCCAGCGCATATACCTGTGCTGATTACGCAAAATATGGCTTGTGGAAAAACAAATTTTACAAATGGGGCTATTTCCCCGAATGCAAAAGATATGAAAATATAGAAAAGCAGATTGCAGCCAAGGAGAAAAAGACCCTTCTATGGTGCGGTCGCTTTCTGGATTGGAAGCATCCGGACGACGCGGTAAAAATTGCCGCAAAACTTCGCGATAACGGATATGATTTTCATTTAAATATGATCGGAACAGGCGAAATGGAAATGCTTCTTAGTCAGATGATACAGGACAATCATCTGGAGGAATATGTATCAGTCCTTGGTTCTATGCCACCTGAGAACGTGCGTGAACATATGGAATGCGCCGGTATATATCTTTTCACATCGGACAAACAGGAAGGCTGGGGTGCAGTTCTGAATGAGAGCATGAATGCCGGCTGCGCGGTCGTTGCAAGTCACGCAGCAGGCGCGGTGCCATTTCTTCTGAAAAACGGCGAAAACGGAGCTATTTACGAATCCGGAAATACCGAAGAACTGTTCCAAAAAGTGAAGGAATTACTAGACAATCCTGATAAGCAGGAAAGAATGGGCGCAGCAGCATATCACACAATAACAAATGAATGGAATGCAGAAATTGCTGCCCAGCGGCTTATGGATTTATCAGAGCGCATACTGCATGGAGAAAAGTCGCCTGATATATATGGAAGCGGCCTGTGCAGCCAAGCAGAAATGATAACAGATACCTGGTATACGGCGGCAAAACAATCATGATAACAAAACTGAAACAAAGCTTTTTTAAAAACAGAACGGTCAAAAATGCAGGCTGGCTGATCGGTGAAAAGATAGCGCAGGCACTTATCAACTTGATCGTCAGTATTTTAACCACCCGATTCTTAGGACCTGCAAATTACGGGCTTATCAATTACGGCATCGCATATACGGCATTTTTCATGTCGCTTTGTACACTGGGAATCAATTCCATCCTTGTAAAAGAATTTACCGATAAAAAATATGACGAGGGCACAATACTTGGAACGACTGTATTTCTTAGAATGGTGTCCAGCGCCTTGTCGATCGGTATTATTTTTTGTGTCGTCTCCTTTATTGACGCAGATGAACCGACCACAATCCTTGTAACGCTTCTGTGCAGCTTGGGTTTATTTTTTAATGTATTTGAAGCATTTAATTATTGGTTTCAATCCAGATTACAGTCAAAAGTTACGGCAATCGCATCTTTTATCGCATATGTCATTACAGCCGGATACAAAATTGTACTGTTGATCCTGAAAAAAGACGTGCAGTGGTTTGCTTTTGCCACCTCGGTAGACTACATTTGCATTGCAGTTGTGCTTCTGATATGTTATCAGAAATACAATGGAAGCAAATTGAAGTTTTCCCCCACATGTGCAAAACATCTGTTGGGAAAAAGCTACCACTTTATTCTGACAGGAATGATGGTAGCAATATACGGATATGTAGATAAATTTATGCTCAAGCATATGATCAGCGAAACAGAGACAGGCTATTATTCTACCGCCGTAACAGTAGCGACCATGTGGTGCTTTGTTTTATCAGCCATTATCAGCTCTGTGTATCCGTCTATAACAGCCAGTTATAAAGCAGGGAACACGGCGCTATTTGAAAAAAGAAACAAGCAGCTTTATGCCATTGTATTTTATCTCTCCCTGTTTGTATCCTCTGTTTTCACAATATTCGGCAAGTATGCGATTCTTATTATTTACGGACGTTCCTACTTACCTGCAGCCTCGCCCCTGCGTATTGCCACATGGTATGTAGCGTTTTCCTATTTAGGGGTAGCGCGCGATGCGTGGGTCGTATGCGAAAACAAGCAGAAATATTTGAAATATATATATTTATCCTCGTGCGCTGCAAATGTTGTACTGAACAGTATATTCATTCCCATATGGGGCGCTTCCGGTGCAGCATTTGCATCACTGATCACACAAATGCTGACGATTTTTGCTGCCGCATGTATTAAACCGCTCCGCCCCAATGCAAAGCTTATGCTGGATGCAATTCTGCTAAAGGACTTATTACCGAAAAAGGAGAAACAAAGTGAGCAAATTCACAAATAAAACACTGATGATCACCGGCGGTACCGGTTCCTTCGGGAACGCGGTACTGAACCGCTTTCTCAGTACAGATATAGGCGAAATCCGCATATTTTCCCGGGATGAGAAAAAGCAGGATGATATGCGGCACGAATTTCAAACAAAAATGCCCGCAGCGGCGGACAAGATCAAATTCTATATAGGCGACGTCCGGGACCTTGCGTCTGTAAAAAACGCCATGCATGGCGTAGACTATATATTTCATGCGGCAGCGCTGAAGCAAGTGCCCTCCTGCGAGTTTTTCCCAATAGAAGCAGTCAAAACAAACGTGATTGGCACAGATAACGTGCTCACTGCTGCGATTGATGAGGGCGTCGCATCGGTAATTTGCCTCTCCACAGATAAAGCAGCGTACCCCGTCAACGCCATGGGCACATCCAAAGCAATGATGGAAAAAGTTGTCGTTGCCAAAAGCCGCACCACTACAAACACAAAAATTTGCTGCACACGGTACGGCAACGTAATGTGCTCCAGAGGCAGCGTAATTCCCCTGTGGATCGAGCAGATCAAAGCCGGGAACCCCATAACGGTCACCGAACCGTCCATGACGAGATTCATTATGTCTTTGGAAGAAGCGGTGGATCTTGTGCTGTTTGCTTTCGAACATGGAGAATCAGGTGATATACTGGTGCAGAAAGCCCCTGCATGTACCATTGAAACACAGGCAAAGGCAGTTTGTCGGCTGTTCGGAGGAGATGAAAACGCTATAAAAGTAATTGGTATCCGCCACGGTGAAAAAATGTATGAAACACTGCTGACCAATGAAGAATGTGCAGGCGCAGTGGATCTGGGCAGCTTCTACCGTGTACCCTGCGACAAACGCGGACTGAATTACGATAAGTATTTTATCAATGGAGACACGGAGCGCAACACGCTGACAGAGTTTAATTCAAACAATACGCACCTGCTCAATGTAGAAGAGGTTATGGAAAAAATCGCTTCCCTTGCATATATACAGGAAGAACTTCAGGGGTTAAAATGCTGATTATGAAAAAACAATTCGTAATAATTACAATGCTGGTGCTGTTCATAATAGTTCTTGCAGGGTGCTCTGCAAAAAAAGACTCCCCTTCAGACAGCTCCGGCCTTGTAACGGATACGAGCGCAGAGGTTACAGTATACAAAACAAAATACTGCGACCTGAAATATCCCATAAAATGGGCGGATCAGGTAAAAGCAGAGATTGACGAGAGCGGCGCATATACCGTAAAGTTTGCTTTAAGCGATGGCACTCCAATATTTGATCTCATTTTTGACGGACAAACAGGACTGCTTCTCGGAACGCTCACAGGGGACGACACAAATACAGTGATTCGCTTTGTTGACTATCCTATGGAGGAAAACGACAACCGTTATAATACATTTTGCGCCATGGCAGAAGATGTGAATGTAATTATTGAAAATCTCACCCGTGATTATTCCTTTGCCGCGGGTGAGGAAATTGTAAAAGAAGATCCTACAACCTTTGAGATAAATACATCTGTCACTGTATTGCAGTATCCTGCTAAGTGGCAGGATAAAGTAAATATTGATCTGTCTGATTCATCTGCTAAATTTTCATGCGGGGAATACAAACTGTTCGATTTATATTTTGAGGGTGAAGAAGGCTCTCTTTTGGGAACCTATAAAGGGAAGCCCTTTCGCATGGTTTCATACGATATAGATCCATCTGCTGTGAGCGGAGAAATGTTTGATGTGCTTTGTGCAATGCAGGAGGATGTAAACGTAATTCTCCAATACCTTATGAAAGATACGGAATTTATCATCGCAAACGGATAAAACTGGAGTGCATATGAATATACTTGTAACAGGATCACGGGGCTTTGTCGGCAAAAATCTTTGTACAGCCTTGAAAAGCATCAAAGACGGGAAGGACAAAACCAGACCGGATCTGCACATTGATGCAATATTTGAGTACGACATAGACACAGATCCGGCGCTGCTGGACGAATACTGCAAAAATGCAGACTTTGTGTTCAACCTTGCAGGAGTAAACAGACCGACAGATCCACGTGCATTCATGGAAGGAAATTTCGACTTTGCCGAAGTTCTTTTGAACAGCTTGAAGAAATACGGCAACACCTGCCCTGTAATGCTTTCTTCATCTGTTCAAGCAACATTGATCGGTCGCTATGATAATGAATATGGAAGAACCAAAAAAGCAGGAGAAGATCTGTTTTTCGCATACGCCGGAGAGACAGGAGCGACTGTACTCGTGTATCGCTTTCCCAACCTGTTCGGAAAATGGTGCAAACCAAACTATAACAGCGCCGTAGCTACCTTCTGCTACAACACGGCAAATGATTTGCCTATAACGATCCATGACCGGGCGACAGAACTCGAACTGCTTTATATTGACGATCTGGTATACGAAATGCTCGACGCGCTGGAAGGCAAAGCGCACCGGTGCGAATTTGAGGGGGTAACCGCAGTTCCCTGCAAAACGGGCAGGTTCTGCGCTACTCCCATAACCCACCGTGCAACGCTGGGTGAAATCTCCGATCTGCTGGACGTATTCCGGGCACAGCCCAAGACGCTTGTAATGCCTGCAATACCAAACGGAAGCTTTGCAAAAAAACTGTACAGCACATATCTTTCCTACTTGCCGCAGGAAAAAGTATCTTTTCCCCTGCAAATGCATACGGATGCGCGCGGTTCCTTTACCGAACTTCTGAAAACGGCAAACTGCGGACAATTCAGTGTGAATATTTCCAAGCCGGGCATAACCAAAGGGCAGCACTGGCATCATTCCAAATGGGAATTTTTTATTGTGGTATCAGGTCACGGGCTGATTCAGCAGAGGAAGCTCGGCGAAAGCAATGTGCTTTCATTTGAAGTGAGCGGGGAAAAAATCACGGCAGTGCATATGCTGCCGGGATACACGCACAATATTATAAATCTAAGCGATACAGATGATCTTGTGACGCTTATGTGGGCAAACGAACCGTTTGATCCGGATCACCCGGATACGTTTGGAGAAAGCGTATGAGGGAAAGTATGGACAAAGTGCAGACAAATCGTTTCACCTACGATATTTTAGATTTAACAAAATTCATCCTGTCTTTTTTTGTTGTTGCAATTCATGCAGAGATATTTCCAAATGTGCTGTATCCGTGGCTGCGCGTAGCTGTTCCTCTTTTCTTTATGATCAGCGCCTTTTTATTATTCACAAGAATGAATAATAAAAGCGAATCGGAACAGCGAATACAGATCCGCAAATTTATAAAACGGAATTTATCATTATATTTTACTTGGTTTATCATTTTAATTCCGTTTACAATATATGTTCGGAAAGCATGGTTTGCGGACGGGGCGATGATCGGAATTCTCAGATGCATCAGAGGCTTCCTGTTTGGAAGTACATTCAGGGCTTCCTGGTATATTATGGCGTCTGTCATTGCGGTTCCCCTGATTTGGTATTTATCCAAAAAAATAAATCAGTATGTGTTGGCTGCATTATCTGCGGTATTATACATTCTTTGTTGCTTGACAAGCAACTATGCGGGCTTGCTGGATACAATCGGGCTTGGAATGATAAACTCGGTTTCATCCGTTTTTTTTGGCGGAATGGCAACCAGTTTTTTGTCTGCCCTGATCTGGGTAATAGCAGGCAAAGCCTTTGCCGGCAAAAAAGATTTGAGAAACTGGAAATTTTCTGCTATACTGTGTATTGTATCTATTGTGCTTCTTTTTATTGAAAAGAAAGCAATTGATATTTTGCAATGTTCCACCGCAAATGATTGCTATCTGACGCTTATACCCACATGCTGGTTTCTATTTTCATTGCTGTTGCAGCTTAAAAATATACATATAGGAAACGCAAAAGTGCTTAGAAATTGCAGTACGCTCATATATGTTACCCATTGTGAAGTCCTCATGTGTGTCTCCTTCGGGATCAAATATTTAGGGTATACAAACAAATTCATCATTTTTGCAATTTCAGCCGTGCTTCTGATTCTTGGGAGCATGCTGGCAGTGAAAATTTCCAGGCATCCAAAATGCAAATGGCTGACACATTTATGGTAATTGCATATGCCTGATGAAAAGCGGATCCGGTGCATCCGGATATGTATGGAGAAAACGTATAATGAATACTATAAAACTGGATTACAGCGACATTCAATTCAAAAACGACGGCAGGCTCAAACTGCTTATCATCGTGGGCACGCGCCCTGAAATCATCCGCCTGTCGGCGGTGATTACAAAATGCCGCAAATATTTCGACTGTATTCTTGCCCATACGGGTCAGAATTACGACTACAACCTAAACGGAGTGTTTTTTCACGATTTGAAGCTGGAAGCACCCGAGGTATATATGGACGCCACGGGAGAGGATCTGGGGGCAACAATCGGCAATATTATCCACTGTTCCTATAAGCTTATGTCCCAGATCAAACCCGACGCGCTGCTGATTCTGGGGGATACCAACTCCTGCCTTTCCGCCATACCGGCCAAAAGACTGCATATTCCAATCTTCCATATGGAAGCGGGCAACCGATGCAAGGATGAATGTCTGCCTGAGGAAACAAACCGCAGAATCGTAGACATCATATCCGATGTGAATATGGCATACTCAGAGCACGCACGGCGGTATCTCGCAGAGTGCGGACTGCCCAAAGAGCGCACATATGTCACCGGCTCCCCTATGGCAGAGGTACTGCATGCAAACCTTGCCCAGATTGAAGCAAGCGATATTTTGAAAAGGTTGCATTTAGAAGAAAAAAAGTATATACTATTATCCGCACACAGAGAAGAAAACATCGACACGGAAAAAAACTTTTTCTCGCTGTTCTCTGCGGTGAACCGTCTTGCTGAAAAGTATGATATGCCGATTCTGTATTCCTGCCATCCCAGATCCAAAAAGCGGCTGGAGGAAAGCGGTTTCACACTGGATCCCCGCGTAATACAGCACGAACCGCTGGGCTTTCATGACTACAATCATCTGCAAATGAACGCCTTTGCCGTGGTGTCAGACAGCGGAACGCTTCCCGAAGAATCCAGCTTTTTCACAAGCATCGGCAAGCCGTTTCCGGCAGTTTGTATCAGAACCTCTACAGAACGTCCGGAGGCGCTTGACAAGGCATGCTTTGTTCTTGCAGGCATTGATGAAAAGGGGTTGCTTGGTGCAGTTTCCGTTGCTGTGGATATGAACGGCTCCAACGATTTCGGCATACCTGTGCCCGATTATACAGACGATAATGTTTCATCAAAGGTTGTAAAAATTATTCAGTCCTATACAGGCGTGATTGATAAGTTTGTTTGGAGAAAGGCTTAGGCACATCATTGAAAACGGCAAAAAGACAAAGGATCATACTCGCTGTCCTTGCAGCAGTGACCCTCCTTATTACACTGTTTATATGGAGCAATTCGCTCAAGGACAGCAAACGCTCAACTTCAGCAAGCGATACTGTAATAGATTTAATTCAGCCTGTGCTTGACAGTATCTGTAAAGACGCCAAGCAGCAAAGCTTTTTCGTGCGCAAGCTCGCACACGTATCAGAGTTTGCAGCACTCGGCATTGCTGTCGCGTTTCTGCACAGAAAGTATACGCAGTATACCCTCCATAAAAGCTTTTATGGTTTTGCCGTTTTTTATGGTCTTGCGGCAGCAGTGACCGATGAATTTATCCAGTCCTTTTCAGACAGGAGCGACAGCGTAAGAGACGTGCTCATTGATTTTTCCGGTTATTTGATCGGGGCACTGCTTGTAACAGGAATATTTTTGATAATGGATAAAAAGCGCGGTCACCGGCAAAATCAGGAGATAAACGGTAATACATAAGCATCCTGAACCATTGGAATAATACAACCGGCGTATCTCCCACATAGCACACAAACTAAAAAAGCCCCCGGCAAAGGAAACTCCCACGATAGCATCAAACTAAAAAGGCCCCCTTGTGCAAAGGGGGCTCCCGCGTTAGCGGGTGGGGGATTGTTTTGCTATCATTTTGCAGCATCTTCAAATCGGCAGTATAACTTAAACAATCCCTCCGTCTCACCTACGGTGAGCCACCTCCCTTTGCACAAGGGAGGCTTTAAAAGTTTGTGTGCTGCGGCGAACCAGCCCCCTTTGCACAAGGGGGCCTTTCTTTTTAGTTTTGGTGCTATCACAGGATACCTCAGGAGTTCGCTTTGCGGTCTCCAACACAAGGTTTTGATGCTATCGCAGGAGTTCCCTCTGCTAAGGGAGGCTTTTTCAGTTTGAAAATAGCTTGGAGGGTACTACCTCTCCATGGATTCTTTCACGTTTGACGCTGCATTAGTCCAACGTCTTGTGCCATCACCCTTTCGTCTTCTTCAAAACCGGTTCACTCCCCGCGCTCTGCTGCCCGTTCCTTCAAAGCATGACGTACCAAGAGCTTTCCTTCGTCCAAAAGCAAGTCCTTATATCCCGCAGGCAGTGAACGATACAAGCGCAGCAATGCGTCCTCTTTATGATCCTTGGTAATTGCAGGCTGATAGTCCAGCAGATAGTCTGTTGTCACATTAAAATATGTGGCAAACAGCTTTAATATTGCAAAATCCGGTTCACGAAAACAGCGGATATAATTTCCAATCGTGGTTGGTGCAAGATTCAAATCCGCTGCAAGCTGCTTTTGCGTAATGTCGTTATCCTCTAATAGTTCCCGTAATATCTCGCCGAATTTCATATGCATCCCCTCCTGATCTTACTATAATGCATATTTAATTTTTCATTCAGTAAAAATTACAAATTGAATTGACAAACCACATTTCGAAATGTATAATACCCATGAAGCACCTTTTTCAGATATTTTGCGACATGGAGGGAATGATTATGAAACGAACGATGCGCAGGCACGCTCTGCAAGCATGTTTCGCCCTGTTATGTGCTATCGCCGCACTTGTCAGCATCTCCTTTATGGAACCAATGGAAGAAACCTCCTATATAGACGCATATCAATTTGTAAAATCGTGGAATACATTGGCAGGCAGCAAGGACAATTTGACACGGGGCGTAAAAATCAGTTCGGCGGCGGGACGGCATACCTTTCGTCTGGGGAAAGATATATTTCTGCATTACCGCGTGGAAAAAGCCGGTATCCTCCATAGGAAAATATCGTTTATTTTCTATGAAAATCCACACCTATCCGAACTTGGTATACATGCGTGTACGATTCAGATGCTGGATATATTGCAAAACAAGCAGGACTGTATCAAATCGTACGAATGTACAGGACAAAAAATACAGGGATTGCTTTTTACATATAATATCGGAAAAAAGACGGTGCAAATCACACCGTTTTATGCAAAATTCCCCTTTTCAAACCCTACATGACGTGATACAATAACGCTGATACAGCGATATTCAAAGAAAGGCATGGTAACAAACCGCATGAAACTGGAGCTGTGTAACATTACAAAATCCTTCGGAGAAAAGCAGGTGCTGGATGGTATTACCTTTGAGGCGCAGAGCGGTAAGGCATTCGGATTGCTCGGCAGAAACGGAGCCGGAAAAACCACTTCTATCCGTATTTTAATGGACGTATTTCCCCCAGACAGCGGAGAAGTTCTCATAGATGGACGCCCTATTGATTATAAAAAGGTGCAGATCGGCTATCTGCCGGAGGAGCGAGGACTATATCCTAAAAAATTGATTATAGATCAGCTCGTATACTTTGCACAGCTAAAAGGAATGCATCGCCGGGATGCTGTAGCGGCAGTAGATTTCTGGCTGGAGCGGCTGGGCATGTCAGAATACCGGAACAGACGGCTGGACACCCTCTCCAAAGGAAATCAGCAAAAGATTCAGCTCATCACCGCGCTGGCACACGATCCGGACATTGTAATTCTGGATGAACCTTTTTCCGGGCTGGATCCGGTGAACGCAATGCTGCTCAAAGATGTTGTGAAAGAACAGATCTCTAAGGGAAAAATCGTTCTTTTCTCCAGCCATCAGATGAACTATATAGAAGAATTTTGCGACAACATCGCCATATTGGCAAGCGGCAAGGTCGCTCTGACAGGAAATCTCCATGATATCAAACGGAATTATGTACGGGACCGTCTGGTTGTGCAAACGGAAAATCCTGAGGCAGTCAAAAAGGATTTCGGCGACTGCTGCACCGATATACCCGGCGGCGGACTGATGATTCAGCTTGCAGATCCGGGCGAGAAAAAAGCAATGATGCGCCGTTTGGTGGACACATACGATATCGACAGCGTCAAGGTATTTGAACCTTCTTTGAACGATATTTTTGTACAGTATGCGGGAACCAAATAAAGGAGGGGTGATAATTATGAATCAATTTGGTAAAATTCTCAGGTTTGAGCTGAAATATTACTTTAAAAACAAAATTTTTGTGGGCGTTACAGTAGCACTGGCGCTTTTGATTGCCGCGGTCATGTTCTTTCCCCGGATTTCCGAAGCTATGCAGTCCGGAGAAACAGAAGGCGGCGAAACCGAAGCAAATCCAATCATGCTGGTACAGGTAGAAACAGCAGAAGATACAGATATGATACGAACTGCTTTTGCCGCCGCATTTCCGGGATATGATGTGCAAGTCACAGACAAAAGCGCAGCAGAAGTGCAGGATCAGATTACTGCCGGTGAAGCGGAATGCGCTTTTATAATCACTTCCCCTACTGCATATTCCTACTATGTAAACACTTTGTCCATGTATGACACAAACACAGAAATCGCAGGCAGCGTACTGCAAAATCTGTATCGAATGAACGCAATGATTGGCAGCGGAATGACGCCGGAAGAAGCGGACAAAGCAATCAACGTAGAAATAGACGGCGATGTGGTCAATCTTGGCAAAGACCAGTTTCAAAATTATTTTTACACATATATTATGATTTTTGCGTTGTATATGGTTATTCTTCTGTACGGTCAGATGGTGGCAACCAACGTGGCGACGGAAAAAAGCTCCCGTGCAATGGAGCTGCTTATTACCAGTGCCCGCCCCACCAGTATGATGTTCGGCAAGGTGGTCGCCTCCTGTCTTGCAGGGCTGGTGCAGCTTGTGGTAGTATTCGGATCGGCGTTTCTGTTTTATAATGTAAACAAATCTTACTGGGCAGACAATAGTATTGTGCAGTCTATTTTCAACATCCCGGTAGATTTGCTGGTTTACATGCTGATTTTCTTCATTTTAGGATTTTTCATTTATGCATTCCTGTATGGTGCAATCGGCTCCACCGCATCCAAACTGGAAGACATCAACACTTCTGTCATGCCGCTGACATTCTTGTTCATCATTGGATTTGTTGTAGTTATCTCCTCCATTTCCTCCGGGAACGTGGACAACACAATTATAAAGATTTGTTCCTACGTACCGTTTACGTCCCCCATGGCAATGTTTGCACGCATCGCCATGAGCAGTACCGTAGCGTGGTATGAAATCGTGATTTCTATTGGAATCCTGACCGGATCCGTTTTGGGAATCGGTGTTCTGTGCGCAAAAATCTATCGGGTAGGCGTGCTTCTTTACGGAACCACACCAAAGCTTGGATCCGTTTTGAAAGCCGTATGGCGGGCGTGAAGCAGGGGTGAGATATCATAAAGTTTCCTGCAAAAGGGTGGTGGCACGCCGTAATCTCTCCACCCCAATCAAGCTCTCTGTACAAGGGAAAGCAATCACGCCGCACCACACCTGACTAAGCCTGTCCAATATGAAAAGCCCCTCCCGTGCTGGAACCGCATAACGTATATCTAAAGTCCCCTTGTGCAAAGGGGGGTGCCGATGTAATCGGCGGGGGGATTGTCTGCACATGTTGCCGATTTACTGATCCTGCGAAATGATCGTATGACAATCCCCCACCCGCTAATGCGGGAGCCCCCTTTGCACAAGGGGGCCTTTTTATTTAGGATATTGCAGGAGCTTCCTTTGCACATGGGGGGCTTTTATTTAGGATATCGCGGGAGCCCCCTTTACACATGGGAGCCTTTTTATTTAGGATATCGCAGGAGCTTCCTTTGCTGGGTGGTCTTATTAGAATGGCGCTCCAGCAATTATGCTTACAATAAAAAGCCACCGTTATCCGGTGGCTTTTTTCATAATAAAATCAATTGAAATATGTATTATAGTCCGCAGTGTAGAACCATACAAGCGCATCTCCGTCCTGGAGAATATAATCCTTTGCGCCCACAGAAGCCAGTTCGCCATTGACCTGGAACATCCATCCGGAGTTTTCTCCTGCATCCATAGCGGACAAGCCACCGATTCCTGTAACATATCCATCAGAGTGAACCAACGAAATATCGTTTTTCTTTGTGATCTCTGTCAGCACTGTAAAGGCGTCTACTTCGCCGTCGAAGGTATATTCTGTTTCCTTCAGAATCTCCGGGGTTTCCCAGATGTCATCTGTGACAGTATCATCACAGATGATTTTTATTGTTGCAGTGTTGGTGTTTTCTGCTGTAGTTTCCTTTTTTTCCTCTACTGTTGTTACAGGATCCTTCTGATCGTCGCCTGTTCCGCCATTTTGGCAGGAAACAAGGGAACACAGCAGGATCACTGCCAGACACAGTGCCAGAAACCTTGAAATTTTTGTGTTTTGCATGTTGTATAAATCCTTTCTTTTTTCATAGTTATATGATCACCCGCGCCTGCCGGCTTTTATCCGCAAGCAGCGCAGCGTTCATAATAAAATAAATACTGTTGGGCAAGCCCTGCCCAGTTTCCGAATACAGTTGGATCCAGCTTGCCGCCGAATCGGGTGTCGATCACCCGCTGCATCCAAACGTCCACCGGAAACGCTTCTGTTTTGTTGAATCCGAACAGCAGCGCACAGGCGGATACCTTCGGTCCTACCCCACGCAGACTGCATAGGAGCTCCCGGGCTTCTTCGTAGATTTGCGTGTTCTGCACCTGATCCAGAGAAAATGCTCCGCTTGCTATTTTGCAGGCAGCTTCCCATATATAGGATGCGCGAAAGCCTGCGCCAAGGGAAAAGATTGCGTCTTTTCCCGCCCCTGCCAGCGCATCCGGTGTAGGAAATGCCCAACCACCAGTGATCTGTTCTCCATATTCCCGACACAGGGCTTCGATGATTTTGCGGATTCGGGGAATATTGTTGTTTTGAGAAATAATAAAGGAACAAAGCGCTTCCCACGGTTCTTGGCGTAGAATCCGGATTCCTCTGGATGCTTCCAGCGCTGTTTGCATGTGCTGTCGGGAAGCGCCGGTCAGTGCTCTTTGAATCTGCTGATTTGCCTGCACATAATCTGCATCCAATCCAAGATATTGCTTCCATATTGTTTGAAAATCCTCCGGACTTGCATAAACAAAAAGGTGTATTCCATTGTCCGCAAAAGCAACTTGTTTTCCATAGGCGATGCCGGAAACAGCATTTTTACAGTCAGCAGGCGGAAGAGGAATTTCATCAGAAAGGGGACCAAATCGAAAGCACTGCCCACAGTCGAATGTGCGGGCGGTGGAAAAGTCTCCTTCGAAGGAGATTTCCAGCCAGTGATTTTCTTCAGATAGAATCGTAGGTGCGCGCATGGGGTTCCTTTCTGCCAATTCGTTGACAAAACGGGATATTTATGCTACAGTGAGCTAAAACAGGGGGGAGCATAGTAGTTATGGAACAGATTTATACAATACCGGTAAACGAGGCGTTTGAAGCAGGGCAGCAGGATCCGACCCTGGGATGTCCTTTTTGCCGCCTGCGGGAAAAATTATGTAAAGAGGAAATCGAACGGGTGCTTGGTGCGGCAATGATGGAACCGGACACCCGTAAAGAAACCAACGAACACGGTTTTTGTGCCCGTCATATGGATCAGATGTTGTCTGCCGGCAAGCGGCTGCCATTAGCACTGATTCTGGAAAGTCACCTTACTGAAATCGCGGATGCTATGAAAAAGCCCGGATTGATGCCTGCCGTCTCCGGTGCAGATGCGGCGAAAAAACTGGGGAATATGGCGGATGACTGCTATGTATGCAGCCGGGTGGAGTTTCATTTTACGCATATGTTGGAAACAGCGGCGCTGCTTTGGGAAACCGATGGAACATTCCGCGAAAAGTGCCTGTTCCAGCCGTATTTTTGCCTGCCACATTTTGCCCGTTTTCTGAAAGCCGCGCGGGAGCGGATGAAGGGAAAAGAGTACGGTGCGTTTTACAAACAGATTCACGAAAAAGAGGCGACATTTTTGGAGAAACTCGGCACAGACGTTAGTTGGTTTGTTAAAAAGTTTGACTACCGGTATGCGGACGAGCCGTGGAACGACGCGAAAGATGCAATCGAACGTGCGGCTGCCTTTTTGAACGGAAACGAGGGAACGATATAAAATACCGAAGAATTTGTTCTGTAGCTATTTTACCATAAACCAGAGAAAAAGCAAGGACATTTTCGCACCAAAAAATACCTGCGATGGCTCCCTTTGGTGGGGGAGCCTACCAATCTATACCCTGAGCCTCCCCAGTGAAGGAGTTTGCTTTGCAGCCTCCCGGGGAGGTAGCGCGGCGCATCCCCTCTAATGAAAGCCTCCCCTGTGCAAGGGGAGGTGGGTTTTGCGCAGCAAAACTCGGAGGGGTTGTCTTACTACACATACTGCCGATTTATTGATCCTGAAATATGATCGTATAACAATCCCTCACCCGCTACGCGGGAGCTCCCTTTGCCGGAGGAGTTTACCAATCTATACCCTAAGCCTCCCCAGTGAAGGAGTTTGCTTTGCAGCCTCCCGGGGAGGTAGCGCGGCGCATCCCCTCTAATGAAAGCCTCCCCTGTGCAAGGGGAGGTGGGTTTTGCGCAGCAAAACTCGGAGGGGTTGGCACATACTATCGATTTTTAACTCCTGTAAAATGACTGTATTACAATCCCTCAGTCGCTTCGCGACAGCTCCCTTTGCCGGGGGGAGCCTTTTATTTGGAAGACTTCGCGGGAGCCCCTTTGCCGGGGCACCCTTTTATGTGCAATTGGGCACAGAAATACAATCTCCAAGTGCCAGAGAATACAAATACACCTCGTCAAAAGGACGACCCAGCATATCCGCACAAAGTTCCCTGTAAAGATTGATCTGCCGCATATGTCTTGACAGCAGCTTATCTGCCGCAAGGGCAGGATTTTCTTTTTCCTCTGCCGTCAGCCGATCCGTTTTATAGTCGAGCAGTACGGCTCGTCCTTGTTCATCTATAAACATACAGTCAACAACACCCTGTACGGTAATATCTGTTCCGGACGCTGCAAGCTTGTCACGAAGCACCGGATCCGTTGTGAATCGGGAGGCAGGAAGCACCGCGTTGAATCGGAACTCCCGATACATCTCCCGGGCGCACACCATTCTTTCAAATATAGACGTTCGGGTGAAGGCTGTAATTTCCTCCAGCCGCACCAGTTCCGCCTGCTCCTTCGTCAAAAACGCCTGCTCCTGCAATAGCGTCAGTTCCGCATCCGCTCCTGTTTCACGCAGCCTGCTGTAATCGCAAAACTGCATATACAAGTGGGTCGCAATACCAGCTTGCGCAGCAGTAGCTTTACCGGGCTTTGACAGAAATGCAGGCATGGGAATCACCGTGTCCGTCTCCCGCTTTGCCGGAGGCGTTGGATCAATGGTGATTGTCTCCGGTTCCTGCTGGTTGAGTATATCCGGCTGCAAGGCAGACACAGTAAGCTTTGCAGGAATGTTTGCCAGATGCTCCAGAGGGTACGCAAAGGAAAACCGCTGCCGGAAAGTTTCCCGCCACACATTCTGCTCCTCGGATGACACCTGCATTCTGTCGTTTTCCGTCCGAACTGCGTCTGTACAAGCCCTCTCATTTTCACCAATCACAAACCGGAAGCATCCGGCGTTCATATGCCGTACTGCACCGTCTATGATCCACTGTCCCAGACAATTACAGGAAAGAATTTCATAAACATCCGCCGGATGCGCCGACCGTGCATGCGCCTGTTCCAGAACTTTCTCCGGCTCCGTCGCCATGCAGGTAATATACAGCCGCTCTCTTGGGCGGGTCAGCGCCACATACAGCACCCGCATCTCCTCCTGAATCATCCGTTCCTGCAAGCTTTTGGCCGCGGAACATCGCAGAGGCGTGTCGCACCGGACAAGTCCGCCCGGGTCATACAGCTTCACGCAGGGACCGCTATCCGGGCAAAACAGCACCCGGTCCGACAGCCCTCTCACATTGAATTTCCGTGCCGTATCCGAAAGAAAGCATATAGGATATTCCAATCCCTTTGAACGGTGAATCGTGGTTATCGTCACTGCATCCTCTGCAGGAAGCTGCCCGCCTCCGTCCTTTTGCTCCATCAAACCGTTCAGAAGCCGGATAAAATCGTGGAGTCCGCCGCCTTGTCTGCCGCACCCTACCGCATGGGACGTAAGCAGCTTCAGAGAACGCCGGATCTGGGTGTTGCTTCGTTTATCATCGCCGCGGTAATATAAAAATCCAGTATCTCGGACAATCGTCTGCAAAATCTCATCTGCACGCATATATCGGGCGTGCGCCCGCCAATCCTCCACCTGCTCTGCAAATGCGGCGCATCGGGTTCCAAGGGGAGTGGCACATGCGGCAGTACGCTGCACGCTGTACCACAGCGGTCCCTTTTCCGTCCCCCGGATATTTACTAAATCATCCAATGTAAATCCAAAGAGAGGGCTTTTCATCGCGCCCGCCAGATAGATATCCCGCAGGGGGTTATCGACTGTATTCAACAGGCACAGCATTAAAATCACTTCACTGCAGGCAAAAAACGGATCCGCCGCACTGTTTGCCGCTGCAATGCCCCGCCGTGCCAATGCGTCTGCATACGCTGCCGCTTGCCTGCCGGAACGCAGCAGAATTGCAATATCCCCCGGGCGCACCGGCGATCCGTCAGACAGGGTTTCACCCTGCAAAAGCGCATGAATCCGTCCGGCAACATATTCTGCCTCCGCATTTGCAGGAGCGGCTTCTTCGTCATCCTCCGGCGCAGGAATCAGACAGATTTCAACCGGAGCAGAGTCCCCGGACTTTGTACATATTAGTTCATCCTTCTCATCAAAGGGAGTATCCCCAGCCGCAAACATATATCTGGAAATCAGGTTGGCAAAATCAATTACTGCGCGCCGGGAACGAAAATTTTCCTGCATGAATATCGCCTGTCCGCCGTCTCCCGCTTCATAACTGGTTCGGTAATAGGTAAACACCTCGGGACATGCTCCGCGGAATCCGTAAATCGACTGCTTCACATCCCCGACCATAAACCGGCGGCTGCCGGCAGACACCGCGGAAAACACCTGATCCTGTATACGGTTGGTATCCTGATACTCGTCGATAAAAATATAATCAAACTGCCGCCCTGTCTCTATTGCCGCAGGAGTTGGCGCACCTGTATCTGTGCAGAAAATCCTGTTTGCGTATACCTCCAAATCAGCAAAATCTATGCGTCCCAGTTCCTGCTTTTTTTCCGTATACCGTTTCTCAAAATCTGAAAGCACCCGCGCCGCAGCCCGTACAATCGCGGCATTTTGCTCCATCAATCTTGCCATTTTCTCTGGATCAGGCAGAAAAAAGAGCCGCCGCAAGCTTTTGATTTCATCACCGAATTCCTGACGGGCTTCTTTAAACTGCACATATTCCTCCGTCTGTTTTTCTGCCTTCAGCGGAGACAGACGCGGCTGTGTAAAAGTTTCCATCCAAGATCGGACTGCTTCATAGCTATGATCTGCCAAACCGGTCAGTTCTCCGGCAAGCCGAGCAGATTCCAAAGCCAACGCGCTGTATTTTTCCGTATCAGCGCACGCAGACAATGCAAAAGAAAGCCGTTCAAAAATCTGACGGAAATGCTGTCCCGCGCGCTGCATCTGCCGGCGGATCGGCACACCGAATACAGACGCAAGAAAATCTCCCGTGCCCGCCTGGGTTTCTTCTGCCCACCGGTACAAACCAGCAGCACAATATCCCTCAGATACGATTCCACCCCGCAGAGACAGCAGTGCTGTGTCCAGTGATGTTTCATCCCTTCCTCCGGAAAAGCAGTCTGCAAGGGCTTCGAATTCCGCCTCGTCCGCATCTGCCAAAACGGGCGAATCAAAAAATGCATCCACCGTTTCCTGCATCAATTCTTTTTGCAGTACTATCGCCTGTGCTTCTTCCAATATGGAGAAATCCGGCGGCAATCCAAGCTGTGCGTAATAGGGCTGAAGCGAGGAGAGGAAAAAGCTGTGAATGGTGGTAATTTTGGCGCCCGGCAGTATTGCCAGTTCCCGCAGCAGTCTGCGGTTGCCAGGATCTTTCGCAAGCGTCGCCGTCAGTGCGTCTGCAATCCGGCTGCGCAGTTCCCCTGCTGCCGCATTGGTAAAGGTAACAATCAGCATCCGGGACAGGCTGACTTCCTCCCCCGAGTCTGTCAAAAGGCGGATGATCCGCTGGGTCAGGGTAGCCGTTTTTCCGCTTCCCGCAGCGGCGGACAAAATCAGATTGTCACCGTCAAAATCAATTGCCGCCTGCTGCGCGGCAGTCCATGTACGCTCTGCCATTTTTCATCCGCCTTTCTGTGAATTTTTTAAGCTTTAGCTTCTCCTTTACAGGGAGACTTGTGAAGTTTCACTCCCTTTGTCGGGGAAGACTTTACGTAGCCCATATCTCCCTGTGCAAGAGAATGTGGTACGCCGCTGATACTACACAAAAGAAAGTAGCTCGCTGCCGATACTATAATACTTATGCCCCCTTGTACAAAAGGAGGTGGGCTCGCTGTCGACACTATAATACTTATGCCCCCCTTGTGCAAAGGGGGGGTGTCGCGATAGCGACGGGGGGATTGTGTATAATACTGCCGATTTGCAGATCCTGCAAAATGATAACATGACAATCCCTCACCCGCTTCGCGGGAGCTCCCTTTGCACAAGGGAGCCTTTTATGGTTTGAGGTTGACCGCTAGTGCCCTTTGATGGGGGGAAGCTTTTAATATGGGTGATAACGGAGCCAGATCCCTATGGAGCCACGCAGTGGATCTCCACATGGGAGCCTATTATCACTCCTTTATTCCATATGCCTACACACTGCCCGCATGGGACAACTGTCGCAGGGCATACGACTGCCCCGCCGCACCGGTCTGGAACATGCCTGTCCGCTTTTCACCCGGCTGCCTGCTTTTTGCAGAGCAGCAGTCAGCCCCTGATATATATTCTGAAATTCTTCTTCTGTTGCAAGACTGCTGCTCTTGGAATAACTTCCGTCCCGATTCACAGTGACCGGGATATACTTGCCGGACACATCCTTGTCCATGGCACGGATCACACCGTCATCCTGCAGGATAATCCCACGCCGGGAAATGCTTTTCCGCGCCTCCTGCCCGGCTGCTTCCCGATCCAGCGGCACCGGAGAAGATGCATCGCCGGGGCGGGCACTGAAATATACCGCTCCTGCCGGAACAAGCTTTTCGCCCGCCGGTGCAAGCTTTTGATAAAAAGGACTGCCCGCACTGGAGCATATAGAAAACAGATACAGCAGCAGCTGCACGTTGTGTCCTTCCAAAACCTCTTTCAAGGAAAAATTCTTGCTTCCCGTTTTGTAATCCGCTACCCGAATATATACCTTTCCATCCCGGCGCAGAATATCCAGCCTGTCCACAATACCCCGCATCGTCATAGCTCCCCCTGCTTCCAGAGGGATACGCAGTGCGGGAAGGGTCTCATCAAAGCCCACAGGCAGTTCAAACGCATACGGCACAAACTCTGCCTGCCCGAATTCCTCACTAAGGGACTCACCATATAAAATCACACTTCGCTGCAGCCTGCGGAACAGATAGTCTGTTCGCCGACTGGGAGGAGCCCCATGACTGACCGATTCAATATACTGGCGGATCAGCCGTTCGGAGCGGCTGACAATGGTTTCCTGCGGGAGAGGAAATCCATCGGAAACAGATTCGCTCATGAAATCTTCCAAAATCTTATGTACAAAATTGCCCACATCCACCGGACGAATCTCCGCTGTCCGTCCCTCATCCAGCCGAAGCACATACCGGCAGTAATAGGAAAAGGGGCAGTCGCCAAACATCTCCAGCCGGGATTGTGTCATGGAAAGATCCCCGCCAAACAGTGCCTGTGCCGTATCTGCACCAACGCTGTCCCTATCTGCGGACAGACTTCCCTGGGGGATGGACCGATCCCCCAGCAAAGCTTCCAACACCGCTCCCTGAGGTGTATCCAAAAGAATGGGGAGCAACCGCCGTCCCGCATTTTCCGACCAAACCATGGAAAGGGGATCCGGCTTTGTCAGGTCCGTTCTTTTTGCATTCGGCAGAAGCTGCATAATCCGCGCAGCGCCGGAAGAAGGATGCCATGTGCCATCCATACAGGGAATCATCACGGTAAGGGTTTCATCCGGGGCACAAGCGGAACGGTAAAAATGAAACAAGGCTTCTCCCTGCCGTGCTACAGAATCGGGCGAAAGCGCAATTCCCAAACCGGAAAGGGTTTCCTTATCCAAAGTGCCAAAAAAACCGTTATCGGAAGGCACAGCAGGAAATTCGCCGTATACCGCTCCAAGAAGGATCACATGGTGCACATCATCCAGACGTACACTGTCCGCACTGCCCAGCACCACCCGGTCGATTCCGTCCGGAATCGTTCCGATTTTACATGCCTCTGCCGTTCGCCGGAGCAGTCCGCCAAACCGTGCCGCGTCCATATCCCCGCCGCCGGTCTGCACGTCTGCCTCTGCCCCCTCCGCAATCGTGTCCAGTATATCGCATAAAACTGCCCAAACCTGACGAACCTCCTGGGCTGCTGCCGCGTCTCCGTTTCGCTCCAGCCGATCAGCCTCATTCTGCAGGCGCGTATACACATTAAAATCGCACAGCAGGCGATATGCAGCAGTGCAAACAGATGCGGCTGATCCGGGAAATGCATCCGCAAAAGCATCCAGCACCGGTGCAAGCTGCTCCCTTGCCTGATTTGCCATAGCAAGCTGCTCCCGCCCCCATGCACTGACCGTTTCCGTATATCCGTCCGGGTTCATGCTCCATCCGTCCGGATCACAAAAAATCCGTCTGCCCCGGATCCGCCATTTTTCCGTATACTGTTCCAACGCATCGCAGCAGTCCGGACTGACTCCGGTAAGCCCTGTTTTCGCACAGGAGATCACATCCTCCCGTCTCCATCCTCCTGCCACTACGGAAGCAGCAGTAAGCAGCAAGCGCACTGCCGGCTGCATCACAGCCGTTTTCTTACCGGAAAAATACACGGGAATTCCCAAATCCGTGAGAATTGTATCGGTAATGCTGCGCCGCTGCTCCATATCTGCCGCCACCACAGCAATATCCCCATAATGCGCGCCTGCGCGGATCAGTTTTTGAATCACCGCGCCGACTGCATATGCTTCATCATAAACATCCCCGCAGCGAATGATTTCTACATTGTCGGCATCTCCCTTATAAGGCTGCGCCGTATGATCCCACAAGCTGCGGGTGAGAACGCCCAGCGGTCCGGATACGGTGCAGGCAATTTCTCTGCTGTGTACTTCCTGTCCGCACTTTGCGCACAGCCGCGCCACATCATGGGAGAATGTACGAATATGCTCCAAATGCAGTTCCCCACCGGCTGCATCCGCCCGCAGAGGACAGGCAAAAGTCATAGTAAAGTTCTCCGCCTGCCGCAGAATCTGCTCTGTAATTTTCATTTCCTTCGGCGTGAGGGTGTAAAAGGAATCAATATACACGTCACATCCTGAAAAGTAATTGTGATTCTGCAGGGTTTGCACCAGCGCATCGGGAATTTCCTGGGGATCATCATACACCGCATGCAGCAACGTATCATAGGCTGCAAAAATGGCGGAAAGGTCCTGCAGTTTGTCCCTCAGCGCGCTGCGCTCTCCGCTTTCCCCCAGTTGCTCTGCCGCGTCCTCCAGCATTGCAGGTGTTACAGAATACGCCTTCAATTCATTCACCGCACGCAGCAGAAGCGGGACATACCGATCCTCCCGCTCCTCCCGTTTGTAAATACGGAGGCTGTCCCGGAGAGAAATCAAAGCATTCCACATAACAAGGGTTTTCTTTGCATCCGTGATATAATGCTTTGCCACACCGCCAAACCGACGGAAAACGCTGTCTGCCAGACGGGTGAAGCTGACGATTTCAATCTGCATCATTGCGCGGGCAGGCAGGGCGCGGGCACAGCGCCGATCCCAAACCAGCGCCTGCTGCTCGGGGACGATAAGTGTGACCCTGCGGTTCTGTTTTAGAGAAAACGCTATCTGATCCAGAACATATGCGCTTTTTTCTTTTGCCGAAAGCCCGAAAACAAGTTCTGTCATCTGTCCGCCTCCCCTAAAATAATACTTATTATAATTATACAATATATACACGCCCGAATCAACAGCGTACCGGAAAGGAACATAAAATTTTTACGATTTCATCTTGCAAATATGCATATTTTATGCTATACTTCTATCTATGAAAAATGCAAAAAGGAGGACGTGCTCCGGCACGCAGGAATAACGATGGCTACATATCATGACGGCGCTGAAATCGACCGTTCCACACATTCTATCAACTACACAGAATTTACCGTTAAGAAAAAGACGGAAGGCATGCTGATTCTGGCAAAAATCGGTCTGATTCTTCTGTATATCGGAATCGTTGCAGTAATCTGGGCACTGGCAAGCTGGTGGCTTGGATGTATCAGTCTACTGCTTTCCATTATTACCTGGTATTTTACCTGGCCTTTTGTCAACATTGAATACGAATATACCACCGCTTCGGGAGACTTGCAGTTTACCAAGATTTACGGTGGAAAGAAACGCTCCCCCATCCTGGAAAAGAAAATCAAGGATATGGAGTTGATCGCCCCCTACACATCTGAATATACAAGCAAATTCCCGTCTATTGCAAAAACATACGACTGCCGCAAAAGTGTAAAGCAGACGGAAGACGTATACTTTGCTGTATTTGACGAAAAAGGGGAAAAGCATCAGATTCTGTTCCAGTGCACCAATAAGGCACTGAAAATATTCACAAAGTACAACAAAGAAAATACTGTTACTGTAGACACCCTTCATTATTGATCCGGTAGTTCTAAAAATGCAGCACCCCCGCATAGATTCTTTTAGGAATTTATGCGGGGGTGTTTCGCGTGAAAAATATGAAAAAACGAATTTACTGTTTTATATTGCTGCTGACATTGCTGCTTTTGTGTGCATGTAATGGGACGGAGAAAAACACAGCGGTACTTTGGTATCAGGAAGGGCCGGCAGAAATCAACGGAGAAATGCAAATCGAAGGTATCACCTACGCGGTGTCCTTGTCCCTTGGACGGGTAAACGAGGCAGGAGAGCGTGATATTACTTTGTCATTCACCGCACCGGAAGAGATGGAAGGAATGACTTTCCGCCTGCGGGGAAAAGATATTTTCGCAGTATACGATACGGTGGAAATTCCCCTCACGAAGGAAGCGGCAGGAAATCTGTTTGCACCGGCAGCATTGTTTGCATTAGATGAAAAAAACATTACGGAAATACAAAAAGGTGAAGATGGAAAAACGCTGATTAAGGTATCTGACGGGCAGAACGCATGGGATATATCCACAGACGCAGAAGGGATCCCCACAAGCATTTCCGCCATTGTAGATGGTAAGAATATCACATTTTCCATTCTCTCATACGTGCAGACAGATGTGTGACGATAAGGATGCCCTTGTTAGGATTTGCTGCGCAGTTTACTCACTATCAAAAGCCTCTTTAATGTAAAGGGAGGTGGTATGCCGTTAGCTCTCTCCAACGAAAGCCTCCCCCCGGCAAAGGGAGGTGGCACAGTTTTGCTGTGACTGAGGGATTGTTTATACTATACTACCAATTCACAGTTCATGCAAAATGATAGTATTACAATCCCCCACCCGCTTCGCGGGATGCCCCCTTTGCACATGGAGCCTTTAGGGGATTTTGCTCTGCGACAACACCCTTTGCTAAGGGACCTTTTCATTTTGCCGGACTGTTACTCTAAAAAGGGACGCTATCATAGCGCCCCTTTTTTCTACACAGTGAAATCGACTAACCCGTAATTTCTACAGGAGCAGTGCCGCCCACACCATTATTTACATTCAGACCGAAACTAACAGTAATTGCCTCGTCTACAGCCTGCATCATATGATCGTCCAAATGCCCCATTTTTTCCTTCAGCCTGCGCTTGTCAATGGTACGAATCTGCTCCAGCAGAACCACTGAATCCCGCTGCAAACCTACCTTTTCCGCATACACATCAATATGCGTGGGCAATCTGGTTTTGCCAAGTTTGCTGGTAATCGCGGCAGCAATCACAGTAGGACTGTATTTATTTCCCACATCATTCTGCACAATCAATACAGGGCGCAATCCCCCCTGCTCGCTGCCCACTACCGGGCTAAGATCTGCATAATATATATCACCGCGTTTGACTGTCACGTTATCACTCTCCGTTATCATAAACTTCCTTGCATTTCTGTTTTTAGTATTTCCGCAAAGGACACGGTTTTAATCATGAAACAGAGAAAATTTCCCGCAAAAATTTATTTTTCCGCATTTCTTAAATAATGCCGTTTACTCCTTACCGGGACTGCTTATTCCGTGCCCCAATATCATCATATTCCCTGTGACCTGCCATTGACAAAAAGCAGTGTACAAGGTATAATGATCGCAGAAAAACTTGCTGACGCACGATAGTCTGAAACTCGAACTTTGGGAGTTCATGAAAGAAAGGTTTGGTTGTTAAGATGAAAAAAAGCACTCTGATCATTCTGATTGTCACAGCTGCACTTTTGATCGCTGCAGCTATAACCTGCACCGCTTTTCTGTTGCTGGACAATTCCGGACAGCAGCCTGAACAAACAGAAAAACCAACAGACACCGTACATGAAAATGTTGAGTACAGATACAACGAAGATGGACAAATCTCCAAAATCATTTATTACAACAACGATGTGCTTCAAGGTAGCACGGATTACGTATATATGGAAGACTATACCTGTATCGTCTACTTTGATAAGGATAACAAACAGACAGGGTACGAGCAGACCAATCACAACGCCCTGAAGAATCCTACAAAGTATGTAAAAAAAGAAGGGGACACGCTGCTCGAATCAATTGAATATGATTATTTTGACGATCTTGCCACATTGCAGAAGAAAACCACAAAAACCTATTCAGACGGTGTGGAGCATGCCGAAAAGGAATACTACAATGAAGCTGGGCAAATGACCCGCAAATGCACGTATGAGGATGGCAATTTAATCAGCGATCTCACCTATACATACAATGAAGCAGGTGAAGCAGTAGACTCTGCTCCTACAACCGCTTCTGAAAATTAAATACCAGGGAAAGGCACGATTATCATTATGCAAAGAAAGATCCAACGCGCACTGGCAGCGCTGCTTTGTCTCTCCTGCCTTATCGGACTGCCCGCCTGTAAGTCCAGCAGCAATCATCAGAGCGGCAAGGAAACAGACGCAGTGACAGACGGAACTGCATATGAATACAGCGCCGGCGGAAGGGTTTTATCTGCTGTAACGTATGAAGGCGGGGCAGAAATCAGCCGAATCGAATATGACTACTGGCCAAGCGGCAGTGTGCAGACCATTACTTTTACAGAAGCAGGCAAGCCGGTGGAAACCTGGAACTACATATACGGCGACGACGGGATTACTTTGCGCAGTCGGGCGCGGTCATATACTGAGGACGGAGTTCCCTGCTCCGACATTTATGAATATGACGAATCCGGAAAACTGCAGAAGCTTTCCACATATGAGGACAATGTATACTGCGGCAGTTTCCAGTATACCTACAATGAAAACGGTGAAACATCCTACAGCTGTCAGGTGGACGCGAATGATGATGTAATCAATTATACGGAATACGTTTTTAATGATGATGGCACCACCCACGCAGGATATTACTATGAGTATGGCAGTTTGACACGGTACTGGATCAACACATATGAAAATGATGTGATTGCTTCTGTCACTTTTTATACCAGCAAGGATGCGGTGTTGTCCGAAACAAAATATGAATATAACAGTGACAACAAGGTTTCCCGCATGCTGTTTTATGACGCGGAAGGCACCATGGTAAGCTATATGGAATCCCTGTACAATGACGCTGGTGTGCATTACAAAGATATTTACTACAAAGACGGTCAGCCCGTATACGGCTATAATTACACCGAAGAAGGCATTTCTACGTATTTTGAATATTGACTTTCCACAAAAAAGTCCCGCTTCCATACGGAATCGGGACTTTTTATAGTTTTCCCCAATAAAAAGCCGCAGTGACGCATGTAAACAAAAAAGCCTCCCCCAGTGGCATACCGCAAAGCATCCAACTTAAAAAGCCCCCTTGTGCAAAGGGGAGTAGCATAACGTTTGCTCTTCGCCAATCAAAAGCCTCCCTTGTGTAAAGGGAGGTGGCATACCGTTAGGTATGTCGGAGGGATTGTATAAACATATTGCCGATTGAATGATCCTGCAAAATGATAGTAGAAACAATCCCTCACCCGCTCCGCGGGAGCTCCCTTTACACAAGGGAGCCTCTTCTAAAATCAAGCCCCCTGTGCAAGGGAAGGCGGCACGCCGTAAGCCCTCACCAACGAAAAGCCTCCTTTGTGCAAAAGGAGGTGGCACGCCGTAAGCCCCCACCAACGAAAGGCCTCCCTTGTGTAAAGGGAGATGGCATACCGTTAGGTATGTCGGAGGGATTGTTTATACTGTACTACCGATTCGAAGCTCATGCAAAATGATAGCACAACACACAACAATCCCCCAGTCTCCACTGCGTGGAGCCAGCCCCCTTTGCACAAGGGGGCCTTTTTATGTGGGTACTGCGCGAGAACTCCCTTTGCTGGGGACCTTTTAGCTTGTATTTTGCCCCCTGCTTGTTTATATTTACCGAAGCAGCGCCTGCACCAGCGCGGGCACCTTTGCATAATCCTCCTCACCGGGATTCCACAAGGATTTTACTTCTTCCTCTACTACGGCGAATCCGGCATCCGCCAGCTTCTCCTTCAAAATCTTTACGCTTTCGCCGCTCCATCCGTAACATCCGAATGCAGCCGCTTTTTTATTTTTAAATTTCAGCGATTTTACAAATGCAAGCCACCCGGTGACAGTGCAGAGAATATCATTCCCCTCTGTAGGCGATCCCACAGCAATTGCCCGGGATTTAAAAATCTCCGTCATAACTTCTGTTTTATCTGCCTTTGCCACATTGAATACCTTCACCACCGTATCCGGACTCTGGCTGGAAATCTCCTTTGCAATGGTGTGGGCAATTTTCGCAGTGCCGTCCCACATGGTATCATAGCAAACGGTAATCTGATTTTCCTGATACGTATCCGCCCAGGCAGCA
>CASTST010000004.1 GCA_949451655.1 uncultured Eubacteriales bacterium
GGCTTGCGCAAGACTGCATCCATCTTCACCCTCGTAACAGAAAAGGGGAAGCTCCGCCTGTGCCGCCTGGGAAACAGCCTCCTTAAAATACATCAGTCCGGACACCTCCGGAATGATGCCTCTGCCGCACTGCTTGGCGGCTTCCGCAGCAATCCGCTGCCAGCGCAGCCGTTTTTTCTCGCCGTCCTTTTTATCCAGACGAACCACGCAGCGCTCCGTCAGCACCGGCACAATCCGGTGCACGCCGCATTCCACAGCCTTTTGCACAACATGATCGAACTTGTCCCCTTTGATAAGTGCCTGATAGAGCACTGCCCCATAGGGAGGCTCTGATGCAGACGGGCGGGCAGATTCAACCCGCGCAAGCACGCATTCACCCACAGAAAGGATCTGGCAGGAATACTCTGTTCGCGCCATGTCGCACACGGTTATGGTGTCGCCCTCCCGCATGCGCAGGCTTTTTGTTATATGATGTGCGTCATCCCCAAGGATGCGCACCGTTTGCGCGCCGCCGTCCTCTGTTCCGATCTGGGACGCGCGTATAAAAAAACGCGGCATACGATCTCCATGCCGCCGCAGCGGCTTTATCACAATAATTTACGCCGGTGAGTGCCGGCGCAGGATACAAATGATACTACTAATAATGACAACGCCTGACGTTGCAAGCAGTCCGTACTCAGCAATTATACATGATTTTTACAGGTTTGTCAAATAAATATATCAGACATGATGTATAAAAAATCTTTTTTTGGAAAAAACTATTGACAAGCGGCTCACAGATTGGTATAATAGTGTGCGCAATGAAAAAGCGGAATTGTGTAACGGTAGCACGACAGACTCTGACTCTGTTTGTTGGGGTTCGAATCCCTATTCCGCTGCCAAGTATGAAATCCCCTGCAAATCTTTATTTATCAAGGTTTTGCAGGGGATTTTCATTTGGTTTTGTCCATAAAATTTCACAATAATTGTAAGTCTCATACGATGAAATACGATAGAATTCGGTATACAGTCGGGGACTAACCCGGGGGACTAAAAAGGAGAGAGTTTCACTTTCTCCTTTTTTATATTTAGTTTTTCCTCATTTCGGTTGACATTGAATACACAACATGATATAGTGCAACAAAAGGAAGAAAGGGCACAAATGAAGCGGGAAGCAACGCTAAATATATAAAAAAGCGAAGGTAATACAAAATGAAGAAAACTAAAAAATCTCAAACCTATGTTTCTTCTGCAAGTGTTATTATGCACTCATCCCCGGCAATGCTGATACTGGCTGTTATCGGAATATTTATCGGAATATTTTTTATCTTTTATAAAAACGCGAGCACACCAATTGAACGCACAGAAGCAATTTCCTATTCAGGCACATTCGAAAATTATAAAGGCTGGAGAAAAGATTGTAAGATTTATTTTAGCGACGGATCCTGTTATGAAGTCTATCCTCACACCGAGTCAAGTGCGTTCCGAGAAGCAATGGCATCGCTTGATAAAGGCACTCCGCTTTATCTTTTGGTAAATCCAAACATTGGCTATGTAGTGGAAATCAAAACGGATACGGAAGAACTATTAAATCTTGAGCAATCGCAGGAAGCAATAGATACATACAACAACGGTTATCTTTTTATTGGATATTTCTGTTGTGCAGCAGGTGTTGTTCTGCTCCTTTATACCATTGGATCCATCATTTATAAGCGGAAGGAAGTCGCCCGCCATGCTTTAAAATCAAAAAACGCAGGAAAAGCTTCAACACCAATCCGCAGCGCCGATCCTGCTGTAAAAAGCAAAATCCTATTGGAAGCATCCGTAAACGGATACCGTATATGTTACCGCCGGGTAAAATCGGTCAATGAGCTTGTCATCAATGGAAAAGTCTATGATGAAAAGAAGGGGGTCATAGAGTTTGCGCATAACCTTTGCGCAACTCTTGATGGTCATTCTATTGAAGCAGGGATCGAAAACGATTGCAGTTACATAAAGTTTGACGGAGAAGTTATAAAAAATAAAAAACGATATTTTTAAATATAATAAACAACTTAAGGAGCAGAACCATGGATATACAGAATATAATAGAAGAAATCGCAAAAGTATTGCGTCACATGTTTGTTGATGAACCGATCATTGCGCTGGCAGGAGCCCATGCCAAAGGACTTGCGGATGAAAACTCAGATATTGATATTTTCATCTTCGGAAACGAACTTAGTCCCTATGCCGACAGAACCCAAGCAATTGCAGATTTTTGTGATGACCCCCAGCACTGCTGGGTTTCGCCTTCCTTTGATTATCCGTGGGGCGGCTCTGCGGATTTTACATACCAGGGAATTCCTGTTGAAGTAGTTGTCAGATCCATATCCAAAACAGAAGAAATAATCGACCGGGCCATAGATGGAAACTTTGAAGTTATCCCCCAGACTTGGACTTCAAACGGATACTATACCTATATATATTTAAGCGAAATTAGTTTTCTGAAGCCTATATATGATGAGACAGGCTGGATATTTAAAATGAAGCAAAAAATTGATAAATATCCTCCTAAACTGAAAAGCAGCATTATTTCTACCTTTCTTGGAAGAGCCGGTACATGGATGAACAACTTTCATTATACTTCCGCTGTAAAACGCATGGACACTCTGTTTATTGCTCCAATCATGATTCATACCTTGATGGATATGATACAGGTAATTTTCGCTATAAACGAGGTGTATTTTACCGGCGATAAAAAGCTTGAAAAAACTCTCTGCGAATTGCCCTACTGTCCTGAAAAACTGCGGGAAAATCTGGATTTCCTCCTCAAAGTTGAAAAAAATGAAAGCACCCTGCGCGCAGGGGCAGATATCCTGAAAGACATATACCATGAATTATGCTCCCGTGCATGAAGTTCCAATATATCAATACTTCAAAATTTCAAATATATATGAGACAAATTTGTTAAATATGCAAAAATATGAAGGATCTTGAAATAATTTATGCATTTTCCATTGACATTTGGCAAATAACGTGTATAATAAAAGGCATAAAGGCAAAGGCGCTGTGAAATTCACAGCGCCTTTCTTTTTTCAAATAACGAGGAGGCATCATCAATGGGACAGATCTTTTCATCAGCGGATACCACGTGGGTCCTGATCGGAGCCGCACTGGTATTCTTTATGCAGGCAGGCTTTGCAATGGTTGAAACCGGCTTTACCAGAGCAAAAAACGCCGGCAACATTATTATGAAAAACTTAATGGACTTTGCAATCGGCACACCGATTTTCTGGGTAATCGGATTCGGTCTGATGTTTGCAGGAACAGGACCTTTCATCGGCGGACTGGATTTTCTGATTAAAGGAGATTATTCCTTTATGGGACTGAGCGTGCCCACGCCGGTATTCATCATTTTCCAGACAGTGTTCTGCGCTACCGCCGCAACAATCGTTTCCGGCGCAATGGCTGAACGCACCAAATTTATTTCTTACTGCATTTACAGCGGTGTTATCAGCGCCGTTATTTATCCGATTTCCGGCCACTGGATCTGGGGCGGCGGCTGGCTGGCACAGCTCGGCTTCCACGATTTCGCCGGATCCACCGCAGTCCATATGGTAGGCGGCGTTGCCGCTTTGGTTGGCGCAAAAATTCTGGGACCGCGTATCGGCAAATATGGCAAAGACGGCAAGCCTCGGGCGATTCTGGGTCACAGTCTGACGCTGGGCGCGCTGGGCGTATTCATTCTGTGGTTCTGCTGGTTCGGATTCAACGGATGTTCTACCCTGAGCATGACAGGAGACGACGCGCTGACTGCTGCCGGAAACATCTTTGTAACAACCAACCTTGCAGCCGCTACTTCAACGGTAGCTACTATGGTGATCACATGGATCCGCTATAAAAAGCCTGACGTATCCATGACGCTGAACGGTTCTCTTGCAGGACTTGTTGCTATAACCGCCGGCTGTGATACCGTTACGCCGGTGGGTGCATTCTTCATTGGCCTGGTTGCCGCTTTCGTAGTAGTATTCGGTATTGAATTTGTAGATAAAATCCTGAAAATCGATGATCCTGTGGGCGCGATAGGCGTACATGGCTTCTGTGGCGCAACAGGTACACTGCTGACCGGACTGTTTGCATATTACCTCACAGATGATGCCGGCAATCCTCTCGGACTCTTTTACGGCGGCGGATTCAAATTTCTCGGAACGCAGGCGCTGGGTGTTATCTCCGTAATCGTCTGGGTAGCGGTAACCATGACCATCGTATTCCAGATTATCAAGCACACCATCGGACTGCGCGCCAGCGAGGAAGAAGAAATCCGCGGCTTGGATATCACGGAACACGGTATTGCAAGTGCATACGCGGACTTTGCATCGGTACAGCCCCAAATTCTGACCGGCGCTGTTTCCACTTCTCAAGCTGCACAGGATGTATTGGAAAAGGCTGTTCCCGTAGAACATATTTCTGCATCAGATCCATCCAAGGCAAAGCTCACAAAAATCGCAATTGTATTGAATCAGGAGCATTTTGAACCGCTGAAAGCTGCCATGAACAGCATCGGCATCACCGGTATGACTGTAACGCAGGTACTGGGATACGGCACGCAAAAGGGACGCGACACATTTTACCGCGGTGTTAAGCTGGAAGAAGCAAAGCTGCTGCCAAAGGTAAAAGTAGAAATCGTTGTCAGCAAAATCCCGGTAGACACTGTAATCGACACTGCAAGACGTGCCTTGTATACCGGTAACGTAGGCGATGGCAAAATCTTTGTTTATGATGTGGAAAATGCAGTCCGTGTCCGCACCGGAGAACAGGGATATGACGCTCTCCAAGGCGAAGATTGAAAGCTTTAATTATTATGGTAAAAAATCTGTCGGTATGTCCGGCAGATTTTTTATATTATAAGGAACCTCCAAAAGGGAGATTGCGCGCAACAAAATCTATGAAAGTCTCCCAGCAAAAGGGAACAGTCTATGAAAGGCTCCCTTGTGCAAAGGGAGCTGTCACAGCCAAGCGTAGCGATTGTGACTGAGGGATTGTCTATCTATCATTTTGAATAATGTTAAAATCGACAGTCTACCGAAACAATCCCCCCGAGTTTTGCTACGCAAAACTCACCCCCCTTTGCACAAGGGGGGCTTATTCAATTAGAGGTTGCGCCACACCTCCTTTACTGGGGGGGAGCCTTCTCATGTTTAATGTTGCGAGCAGCAAAGGGCTGTCGGTTAAGCGCAGCGATGCCGACTGGGGGATTGTAATACTATCATTTTGCATTTTCTTCAAATTTATCTTATAATAAACACAAACAAACCAATTTCACGAAAGGATACAAAAATGAGCAAATACGCCCCCTTATGGGAATATATCTCAAAAAATGGCGCTCCCTCTCTCAAATTAACATTTGATGAAATACAGCAAATCACAGGATTCCCGCTGGACCATTCCTTCCTGCGTTTCAAAAAAGAGCTGTTGGAATATGGATATCAGGTCGAAAAAATATCTATGAAAAATCAAACTGTCCTTTTCAGCAAAACAGCCTGACAGAAGAAAATTTCACCGCACCGCCGTATGGTTGACAAATAGCAGCACGTATGATAAAATATAAAATCAATATCCAATACATAAAGGACCGGGCAACGCCCGGGTATGGTGACAGACAAATGGCTGGCAGAATCAGAGCGGGAATCGTTGGCGCTACGGGCATGGTAGGACAGCGGTTCATTACCCTGTTGGAAAATCATCCTTATTTTGAAGTAACTGCCCTTGCGGCAAGCGCGCGCAGCGCAGGTGCGAAATATACAGATGCAGTGGGCGACAGATGGAAGCTGTCCTGCGAAATTCCCGAGTACGCACGGGATATGGTCGTTATGGACGCTGCGGATATCGCGTCTATGAAAGAAAAGGTAGACTTTATCTTCTGTGCCGTAGACATGAAAAAGGACGCAGTTGTTGCAATGGAAGAAGCATATGCGAAGGCAGAGCTGCCTGTTATCTCCAACAACAGCGCCAATCGGTGGACGCCGGATGTGCCCATGCTGATTCCGGAAATCAACGATGCACACGCCGCTGTAATTGCGGATCAGAAAAAGCGGCTGGGTACGCAGCGCGGTTTTATCGCAGTAAAACCCAACTGTTCCATCCAAAGCTATGTTCCTATGCTCACGCCCCTGCGTAAGTTCGGCGTGCGTCAGGTAGTCGTCAGCACCTATCAGGCAATCAGCGGTGCCGGGAAAACCTTCCGTGAAATGCCGGAAATTGTGGATAATGTAATTCCCTATATCGGCGGCGAAGAAGAAAAGAGCGAACGCGAACCTCTGCGGATCTGCAGAAGATACGATTATCACCAGCCAGTGTATTCGTGTCCCGGTACTGGACGGTCATATGGCTACAGTATTCGTAAACTTTGAAAACAAGCCTACAAAAGAACAAATCCTTGCAGAATGGAAGGCATTCAAGGGACTGCCCCAGACTTTGGGTCTGCCCCACGCACCGGAGCAATTTATCACATATTTTGAGGAAGACAACCGCCCCCAGACGCACCTGGACAGAGATGTTTGCGGCGGTATGGGCGTCAGCGCCGGCAGACTGCGGGAGGATACACTTTTTGACTGGAAATTTGTAGGACTCTCTCACAATACCCTTCGGGGAGCTGCAGGCGGCGCACTTCTGTCAGCAGAACTGCTGTATAAATTAGGATATCTGGACGTTTGATAGGTAGTTGAGGGAAAAAATCATGATTTGTGATACAATATATCTGCGAGAGGGAGATGAAAATGTGCGCCTGTGCACATACATTTCCAGTTTTGCCGGAGATATGGGCGTGCGTCCCCGTGACGCAGTAATTGTGCTTCCCGGCGGAGCATATGCTTTTCTCGCGGAACGGGAGGCGGAGCCCGCGGCAAAAACCTTTCTCGCAGCAGGCTGTAACGCATTTGTATTATACTATTCCATCGGGGAAAATGCAAAATATCCCCGCCCGCTGGTAGATGTTTCTCTTGCGATCTGCCACATCCGGGAGAATGCAGAAAAATACAATATCAACCCAGATCGGATTTTCGTGTGCGGATTTTCGGCCGGCGGTCATCTGGCAGGCGCAATCGGCACATTGTGGGATCGGGATTATGCGAAAACCACGCCGGATATGCCTTTTGGCATGAATAAGCCCAAAGGTGTAATAATGTCGTATCCTGTAATCACCATGGGAGAATACGCCCACGCGTATTCCCGGGAGTTGATTACAGGAAATGATGCAGATGCAGAGCAGTGGAAGCAGGAATGCTCCCTGGAACTGCAGGTAAACGAAAACACAGTACCCGCCTTTGTTTGGCAGACCCAGAATGACGACTGTGTACCGATACAGAATTCCATGCTGTATGCCCAGGCAATGATCGACCATAACATCCCTGTGGAACTGCATATATATCCGAAGGGTCCCCATGGCATGTCCGTGGTGGCGGAGGAAACATCGCAAACCAACCCAGCACAAGGGGATCCCCATGTGGGCGGTTGGGTCAAAGCTGCATTGGAATGGATGAAGATTATATAAAATAGAAAAGGAAGGGAGTATTTCCCTTCCTTTTCTACATATCTACAGCAGTTCCCGGATTTGTGCAATGTTCCGCATCCCATCCTGATACCCCTGTTCCATCCGCTTTTTCGCATTTTGCGGATTAAAATCCAGCGTTCCGGTAAAGTTTTGCAGGGCGCTTTCTTCTAAATTTATATGTATGATCTGTGCATCCGGAAAGCATTTCGTACAGGTTTTATCCCGTTCCTCCATTGTAATAACAATATATTTGCGTATCCCCTTTTGATATAGCGGTGCAATCGGCACATTATCCTCAATTCCCCCGTCTATATATGTATCTCCTTCAATTGTAATGTCCGGAAATATAAGAGGAATTGCAGAGGATGCCAGTAAGATATTGGGAATCAAACCAGTATTTTGTTTTCGGATATCAAAATATACCGGCACAGTCTGATATTTAAAAAATCGAATTGCAATAAGAGAAACAATCCGCATAAATATATTGTCCTCCGAATGGCGCTTGACAAAATTGTAAAAGCAGGGATACTTTTGCAGCTTTGCAGCAGTTACATAAAAATCTCTCACTCCATTCTTTAAAATACGAGGGTCCACAGCACCATCAATAAGCTTTTTTAACCCCGCATTGGAAAACCAGCCATCAGTAAAGGTGCTGTCGTTATACTGCGGCAGACATGCACAGCACAAGTGAATATCCTGCTCCGTAAGTATCAGTTCCGGACTGATTGCAGACCATACTTTTTGAGCAGCGGACAAGTTTCCCATACAAAATAAAGCGCCGTTCAGTGCACCGATGGATGTGCCGGCTACGGAATCTATGTTTTTATCAATACCCGCTTCATGAAGCGCGCGCCATACGCCGATTTGATATGCGCCTTTTCCGCCGCCCCCGCCGAAGACCAGACCAATTTTTTCTTTCATAAGATCACCACCTATACGCAGTATATGAAATTGCGTATATATGGTGATGCGTGAAAAATCTTCACCGCCAGCACAAAAAAGTCCCCCGCAAAAGCGGGGGACTTTTTATCACAGCTTATAACTGCGGGTTATATTACTGCGTTCCGCAGCCAAGTCAAGCGCGTCAGCGGGCAGCCATGTAGTATATGGAGTACCGCTGGCTCCGGCAGCCTGCATATCACACAAAGTCAGCGACTGCCCATTATTATCAAAATGGAACAGCCTGCCGCACAAATAAGCAGGTTCTGCATTCTTTAGCAACAGCCTCTCCGGAGAAATCTGCGGTGTGACGGTATCATCCGTTTGATCCGGCGCATAAAATCCGTCCCATGCAAGCAGCAGCGGTCCTCTGTATACAGAGCATTTCCCTTCGTATGTTTTCTCCCCGGGGGCAAACCGCAGGGACATGTCAAAGTGGATTGTCACAGTATCGCCGTCCGCCCATTCCCTTTCAATAGGGAAATATCCGGGACGCACTGTTCCCTGTACCGGAACATCGTTGACCTGTACGGAAGTTTCTTCAGACCAGAAGGGAATGCGGACAAAAATCTTACGCAGCCTGCCCTCCAATCCGGATATCTCCAGGCGAACGCGCCCATCATAGGGATACTCTGTAGTCTGCCGTATGTGCATATTCGTTCCGTCCACTTCGAAATTGCCTTCACTGTCACCGTAGTAGTTGATATAAAGAGATGTGCCATCTGTCATATATGCCCAGCGGGCAAGCTCGCCAAACATACGGGGGGCGTTTACGGAACAGCAGTTCAAATCGGGACTGCCTGCACGGCACTGAAATCCGATTTCCCAATAATTTGCTTTTTTGTCCCCTTCCATGGGGGTGTTATAGGTAGACCATCTTCCTGTAGGAGAAAAGCTACCCAGTCCTGCGTTATAAGTAGAAAGCTCCAGCGCATCTGCTGCTGTTACATCTCCAGTAAGCTGCAGCATGTCGGAAGTCAGCGCCATGTAAGCAACCGTACAGCAGGTTTCAATCGCTCCCGGTTCAAAAGGGTTGCCAATTGCCTGCTCACCCGTGGAGAACCCGCCGGTGTTGTGCACATCTGTTTGCGTGATGCTGCGCCAGATTTGTGTAAAGGCTTTGCGGTAATCGTCCTCGCCGGTGCAGTAGTACAACTGAGCAATCAGCTCTATGGCGTGGAGACTTTCCCAACGGGGCTTTGGTGTTTTGTAATATTCCTGATTGGCGAGCGCAAGACGGTAATAATCTCCGCATCCGGGCGCTGCAAAATCCTGGAGCACCTCAAGCGCAAAATCCAGATATTTCTGCTCCTTCGTTTTCCGATACAATATAGCAAACACATGCCCGGGAGCATAATTCATTTCTGTTTCGCCCATATCATAAAGCCGACGGTTGCCCGTCTCCGGATTATAGAAGGTTTTGCAGAACAAATCGGCAATTTTTATCACGCAATCCCATGCTGTGCTGTCTCCGGTTTCTTCATACCACAGCAAAAGACCGGACATGATGTGATAATGCGCCCAGCCGTCCCATGTGTTATACGGATCCTGATCCCCGATCTTTTCCCGCGCAGAACGTCCGCTCAACTGACAGTTCGTGGGCCAGCATCCCATATATCCGTTTTCCTTTTGCAGAGAAATCAATTCTGCGATAAAAGATTTCAAATATGTATACAGCTTTTGATTTTTTGTCAGCCGGTACAGCAAAACAGAGCAGGTAACGTACTTTCCTGCAAATTCTCCCGACCAGGGAAGCAGTCTGCGGTTTGGCAACTTATCCGGATATTTCAGCATATCGAGAATCGCCGGATTGGACTCACGAATACCAACAAGCCAATTGTCGATAATGTTGTCAATCAGTGTTCCAGGCGCGTCGTGCATTTGCAGATGTATTTTGGATACAGGATACAGTTTTTCTATCATTTTTTGTTTTCTCCAATAGGTATATTATTTAAGTGCAATTTTGGCAAGATGCGTTTCATTCAAACCCAGCAGATTCGCCACAAAATCCGCATGATCATAGGAACTGTGCGCATCGCTGTCATGGGCATCGCTGCCGAACAGGAATTTGCATCCGCATTCCTTGGCAATCCGGAACATACGAAGCTGCGGACAAGATTCAATTTCCGCATCCGTCTTTTTATGCATGGATTCCACATTGATTTCTATTGCAATATCCTTTTCGGCAGTCTGATCAAACAGTCTTTTAAAGCAATCATCGGAAATCATGTTCATCAGGATTGTATAATCGTATGGGCAGCCCACTGCTTCAAAGGGATGCGCAATCGCTGTGATATATTTGCTCACACTGCTGCCAATAATATCCTTGTAAGCCTGGATCATAAAATCCACATGCTTTTGATAAGGTTCGTAGCAGTCCCGGGGCATGACTATATGGGTATGAGAGTTTGGCACAAGAATATAATCAAACTGTTCGGCTGTTTCTTCTGCCATTGCGATATCATGCCGTGCGGGAACATATTCTGTTTCGCAGCCGAAATAAACCTTTATATCCGGTTCGGCAATCGCTTGCAGTTCCGGTTTCAGTTCCAGCAAATGGGGCAAATTCTGGGGCACATAAAACGGTGTGGCTCCTGGAATTTTTTCATCCCAGAAATGATTGGAAAATCCCAGCTTTGTAAGTCCGTGCTCTTTTGCAATACGCAGGTAGTTTTCCACTGTTGCCGTTTCGTTTGCACATAAGGACAAATGGGTGTGAATGTGAAAATCATGTTTTATCTTCATATATTTATCATACCTTTCTCATATGCGAGAAAATAGTTTGCAGAGTCTTGCGCCGCTTCCCTTCACCGGAGCAGCCAACAATATCCGCTTTGTGGATATTATACCATAAAAGCAAACGCGAAGCGTTTGTCAGCGGCAAAGCCGCCGAATACGCAGTATTCGCTTTTAGCCGTCAATAAAAACAGCGCAATGCCGCATGGCATTGGTATAAGCTGTTTTTATTATACCATGATGCAAAAACGCTTGCTTGCAAGGGCGTTTTTGCGAAGCCGTCAATGACGCAGTCGTGGGAAGCACGCAGCGGCGCCGCAAAGGCTTACGCAGTAAGTTATTCTGCGTATATTATACCATTCTTCATCAATAGATAGCAAGTTATTTTCACATATACGGAAATAATTTTCGCACATTTCAGCAAATATTTTTCCTCTTGACCCAATATCACAAATATGATACTATATCAATATAATCATGATTACTTATGAAAGGATGACTGCCATGCGTCCAAAATCTGTTTTAGCAGCACTCCTGTGCATATCCATGCTCGTTGCCATACTGCTAACCAGTCACATATTTGCAGCAGAATGCGTGCATAGCTATGAATCAAATATTATTGCAGCCACTTGTATAGATAAAGAACAAATTCAATACACTTGCCGCCTTTGCAAAGATTCCTATTCCATTCCGGCAGATGCGCCTGCTCTCCCCGATTCCTGCTATGTGCTTATAAAAAGCACAAAAGACAACGAGCAGCTTACCGTTACTGTAACACTGGAAAACAACCCGGGTATACATTCCATGCGAATGAATTTTCATTATAATCCGCAGGCGCTGCGCCCGGTGTCCCGCATTAACGGAAATGTATGGACAGACCGGGAATGCTGGTCAAGTGCCTCGCCAACAGAAAATCCCTTTTCCTATGCAGCTCAGTATAGTAATTTAACCGAAAACAATACCAAAAACGGTTTGATTTGCACGCTGATATTTGATATTTTAGATGATACTGCTGACTATAACTTTACAGTCACCCTGGATAAAAAACCATTTATAGATTACAATAGCAATGTAATAGATGCAACAATAATAAACATAGTAGGAAAAAGCGAATTTGGCAGTCATACATATGAACAGCGCACAGTTCCCCCGACTTGTACGGAAACAGGTTCAGTAAACGATGTCTGCATCCACTGCGGAGATACCGTTTTGATAGAAACGCTTCCTGCCGCAGGACATCAATGGACATTTACTGAAGAAATCATTTGTCCTACTTTTGAAAGCACCGGAATCGCATTGTATACCTGCCCGGACTGTGGAAACACCAAAGAAGAAACCCTCCCGATTCTGGAACATTGGAGAAAAGGAGATTTGAATAACGATCACGAACTCACTTCGTTAGATGTGGTATACATGCGCAGGTTGTTACTGCTATACATTGACGGCTCCCCGCAAATGTATGATGCGGCAGATCTGGATGAAGACGGCACGATATCTCCATTAGATTTTGTTACACTCCAACGAATCGTTTCGGGAATAATACCGTATCCGCCCGAATGGGAATGGTAAATTCAAAGGCTTCCTTACATAAGGAAGCCTTTTTGTTTCATTTGCTTGTGCACAGCAAAACTCGGAAGGGTTGTCTGTACCGCTTTCAAATGGATGAACCTGAAAACGATGGCAGGACAATCCCCATCCACTTCGTGGGAGCCCCCTTTGCACAAAGGGGGCTTTTTATGTTATTCTACACAAAGTCATTCCCCAGTAAAAGGCGCTGTCACAGCCAAGCGTAGCGATTGTGACTGCGGAATTGTCCCTGCTGTTATTTTGCTGTACTTTCATATAGTCACCGCCATACAATATATAGTGATCGGCAACATGCTAAAAAGCCACGTTCCGCCCCCTTTTCACTGTAAATTTGCTTGATGTTCCGATTAAATCACGCACCACGTAAGTACAATATATTGTGCAGTGTTTTATTTTTGAAACCATATATAGATTTTCAACTAAATTCCGCGTATAAGTTTTGTCAATAATGCCGATATTTGCAGATTTGTCCAAATCGCCTTGACAGGCTACTATATATAGTGCTATAATAAGTTCCGTCAAGAAAACACCACAGTCTGAAACGACATGCAATAAACATAAGGAGTGCATCATGTATCAAGTACAAAAGAGAGACGGAAAAGTTACAGAATTTGATTTGTCCAAAATCAGCAGCGCCATCACTCTGGCTTTTGAAGCACAGGAAAAGGAATATGTTCCTTCTATTATAGACTTTCTGGCGCTTAAAGTAACTGCAAACTTTGAACCGAAAATCAAAGACGGCATCATCGCTGTAGAAGATATTCAGGACAGCGTAGAATCCGTTTTAGTGCAGGCAGGCTACGACGATGTAGCAAAAGCATATATCTTGTACCGCCGCCAGCGCGAAAAAGTGCGTAACATTGAATCCACTCTGCTGGACTATAAAGAAATTGTCAATAATTACGTAAAGCTCAACGACTGGAGAGTAAAAGAGAACTCTACCGTCACCTATTCCGTAGGCGGTTTGATCCTGTCCAACTCCGGCGCTATTACTGCAAACTATTGGCTTTCTGAAATTTATGATGATGAAATCGCCTCTGCGCACAGAAATGCAGATATCCATATTCATGACTTGTCCATGCTCACCGGATACTGTGCAGGCTGGTCCCTCCGTCAGTTAATCAAGGAAGGGCTGGGCGGCGTTCCCGGAAAAATCACCAGTTCTCCTGCCAGCCACCTGGCAACACTGTGCAACCAAATGGTCAACTTCCTTGGTATCATGCAGAATGAATGGGCTGGCGCACAGGCGTTTTCCTCTTTTGATACATATCTGGCTCCGTTTGTCAAAGTGGACAATCTGTCCTATGAGCAGGTAAAGAAATGTATCGAAAGCTTTATCTATGGCGTAAACACTCCTTCCAGATGGGGTACACAGGCACCCTTCTCCAATATCACATTGGACTGGACCGTCCCCGCAGACCTTGCAGAGGAAAACTGCATCATTGGCGGCAAGGAAGTTGATTTCAAATACAAAGACTGTAAAAAAGAAATGGATATGGTCAACCGTGCCTTTATCGAAATCATGATTGAAGGCGATGCAAACGGTCGCGGATTCCAGTATCCGATTCCTACATATTCCATCACCCGGGATTTTGACTGGTCCGAAACAGAAAACAACAAGCTGCTGTTTGAAATGACTGCAAAATACGGCACCCCCTATTTCTCCAACTATATCAACTCCGATATGGAACCCAGCGACGTGCGCTCTATGTGTTGCCGTCTGCGTCTGGATCTGCGCGAACTGCGCAAAAAATCCGGCGGCTTCTTCGGAAGCGGTGAGTCCACCGGTTCCGTGGGTGTTGTAACAATCAACATGCCCCGTATCGCATATCTTGCCGACAGCCCGGAAGATTTCTACCGCCGTTTGGATCATATCATGGATCTTTCTGCACGCAGCCTGAAAATCAAACGTACTGTAGTCACCAAGCTGATGGAGCAGGGACTCTATCCCTACACCAAGCGGTACCTGGGCACCTTCAACAACCACTTCTCCACCATCGGTCTGGTAGGTATGAATGAAGCAGGTCTCAATGCAAAATGGCTGAAAAAGGATATGACCCACGCTGAAACCCTGCAGTTCACTAAGGAAGTGCTGGACCACATGCGGGAACGTCTTTCCGACTATCAGGAAATGTACGGCGATCTGTACAACCTGGAAGCTACCCCGGCTGAATCCACCAGCTTCCGTCTTGCAAAGCATGATAAGAAACGGTATCCGGAAATTATTACAGCACACGAAGGTGCAACCCCTTACTATACCAACTCCTCTCACCTGCCTGTAGGATACACCGATGATGTATTCTCTGCTCTGGAATTGCAGGATGATCTGCAAACCCGGTACACCTCCGGTACAGTATTCCACGCATTCCTTGGAGAAAAGCTCCCCGACTGGAAGGCTGCAGCAACGCTGGTACGTAAAATTGCAGAAAACTTCACCCTTCCTTATTATACCCTGTCCCCCACATACTCCGTTTGTAAAGATCACGGTTATATCGCCGGAGAAGCGTTCTCCTGCCCCACCTGCGGCGGTAAAACAGAGGTTTATTCCCGTATCACCGGTTACTACCGTCCCGTTCTCAACTGGAATGACGGAAAATCCCAGGAATACAAGGATCGCGTAGTTTATAATATTGCTACCTCTGTTGTAAAACGCAGTAAGGCGCTTAGCGAAGCAGTGCAGGATGAGGCTCCCGCTGCTGGTGCAAACGACGCTGTTCTGCTGTTTGCAACCAAAACCTGCCCGAAATGCAAAGTAGCACAATCCCTTCTGGATAAAGCAGGCGTAGAGTACACCAAGCTCTATGTAGAAGAAAACGAAGAACTGGCAAAAAATCTGGGACTGCGGCAGGCGCCCACCCTTGTGGTCGGTGACCAGCAGTATACCGAGGTAGCCGGTGTGAAAGCATTTTTAGATAAAACGGCAAAAGTTACCGTTTGACAACAAAATCTATAGGAGCGAAGCCCTTTTATGTATGATATCATAATCGTTGGCGCAGGACCCGCCGGACTTACAGCAGCGCTGTATGCCCGGCGGGCTGAAAAACATGTGCTGATTTTAGAAAAAGACACTTTTGGCGGACAGATTACTTTTTCGCCCAAAATTGAAAACTATCCGGGATTTGGACAAATCAGCGGGAACGAGCTTGCAGACATGCTGATTGAACAGGTGCTGGAACAAGGTGCAGAAATCGAACTGGGTACGGTAACAGGAATTACTGTAGACCAAACCGGCAAAAAAACCGTACATACCGAAAGCGGCGACACATATGAAGCTCCGGCGGTTATCATTGCAAACGGCGCCCGCCACCGGATGTTGGGTATCCCGGGAGAGACTGAACTGGTCGGGAAAGGAATTTCCTTCTGTGCCGTTTGTGACGGCGCTTTTTACCGGGGAAAGGAAGTTGCTGTTGTAGGCGGAGGAAACACCGCCCTGCAGGAAGCAGTGCTTCTATCGGACGGATGCAGAAAAGTAACCGTTATCCAAAACCTGGACTATTTTACCGGCGAGGAACGTCTTTTAAACATCCTGCGGGAAAGAGAAAATGTGGAACTGATAACAGGCACCATTCTATCCGGATTTGAAACGGAAGCCGGCGAGTTGACTGCCATCCGCTGCACGCCCACAAACGGCGGAGCTGAATGGAGCAAAAAGCTGGACGGACTTTTCGTTGCAATCGGTCTTGCACCGGACAATGAAGCCTTTAAAAACATTGCAGAACTGGATGCCGGCGGATATTTCGCTGCAAGCGAGGACTGCTGCACCGCCGCACCGGGTATATTTATTGCAGGCGACTGCCGTGCAAAACGAATCCGACAAATTACCACAGCAACTGCGGACGGCTCTGTTGCGGCGCTTGCCGCCTGTACCTATTTAGATTCGCTTTCCTAAATAAAAAACGCCGGGAGGATGTACGATGCTTCAATATTGTTTTTTTGATTTGGACGGTACAATAACCGATCCAAAAATCGGGATCACTTCTTCTGTTGCATATGCCTTAGAAAAATATGGTATCACAGTTGAGGACAAAGATCAGCTTACCACATTCATCGGACCTCCTCTGCACGAATCCTTCTGCAAATACTTTGGATTTTCCCACATGGCTGCTTATGACGCTGTGGATAAATACAGAGAATACTACAAAGCACAGGGCATTTTTGAAAACTATCTGTATGATGGCATGGCGGACTTGCTGCAGTCCCTACAAAAGGCAGGCATACAAATCATCATGGCAACCTCAAAGCCGGAAGTTTTTGCCCGGCAGATTGCAGAATACTTTCACATTGATTCATATTTCACCTGTATCACAGGCAGTGAATTGGACGGTACACGAGTAGCAAAAGATGAGGTGATTGCATGCGCTATGGAGCGCATCGGCATAAAGGATGCGGCAGGCACAATCATGGTCGGAGACCGAATGCATGATATTATAGGCGCAAAAAAGAACGGAATGCAGTCAATCGGTGTTCTGTACGGATATGGCGATCGTGCAGAATTGGAAGAAGCCGGCGCAAATTATATCGTTGAGTCTGTAGAAGAGCTGAAAGCACTTTTGCTTTCCATATTATAAACATAAAAAGCCAGAGGGAAAACCCCTCTGGCTTTTTTGTTGATATTACGAAGGCTCCCCTGGGCAAAGAACCCTAAAAGCCTCCCCCCAGTAAAGGGAGGTGTCACAGCTTTGCTGTGAAGGAGGGATTGTTATACTATCGTTTCGCAGCCTCTTCAAATCGACAGAACTCTCACAATCCCTCCGTCGCTGTCGCTTCGCTTGGCGACAGCCCTCTTTACACAAAGGGACCTTTTAAAGGATGTACTTCGCTGACAGATTCCTTTACACCAGGGAAACTTTTAGTCACCAGATGCCCCCAGCGCTTCCTTCAGCACCGGAAGAATCACCTGCGCCATGCGCATAAATCCAAAATCGTTGGGATGCAGAGAATCCACCGTACAGGAATCCCGATCCTCCGTTCCGTACAGAGTTTGCCCGTCAATGAACCAAACCTTATCATCCCCGCGATTTTTTGCATCCATATACGTTTTATAGATAACCGCTTTTCGCTTTTCCGTGGCTTCTATACCGTCCTCACAATCCGCCTTACTAAGCATGATAATCGGCAGATCCGGCTGCGCGGCACGTACAATTTCAAAAAATCTTTGATGCGTCTGCTCCAACTCCTCCGCATCCCCTGCATTATGATCATAATCATAAATAAACGCTGCAAGGGGAATGCTTGCAATCTGCTCCGCCATCACCGGTTCTCCCTTCCCGCTGGAGGAAAAGCCCATATTGACTACTTCAAAGTTCAGTTTTCTACTCAAAATATTAAAATACGCCATTCCGGGGCGGGATGCACATGCTCCCTGTGTAATAGACGAGCCATAGAACAGCACCGGCTTGTCATAATCAAACGGCTCCGGCATTTCCAGGCTGGAGCCCGCGTCCAACCCAAGAAGCATCTTTTCCACACCGGAATACAGGGGGAGATTCAGTGTAATTTCCTTCATCTCGCCATCGTGAAATTCCCGCACATCCTCATAATGATCCGTGCCGTTCAGATATACAAAAAATGTTTTGAAAAACTTTTTGTTCCTTCCGGAGCCGATATAAATATCTACGCCTGTGCTGGAATTGTACGGCATATGGGGCATGAGGTTGTTCCATTCCACATCCACCTTGATTCCGATTTTTTTGGAATTTGTTTTAAAAGAAATCTGCACACCTGCTGTGCAAGGAGAAAGCCCGCGCACACCAAAATTGTACAAATGATTGAGACTATCGTCCATCCGGTGATAATTCTGATTTTTCTCCCTCCAGGGAAGCCCGGAAATACGCACGGGGGCAGTAAAACAATCTATGTATAAAAGCCCGCTCTCATCCGTATTCTGTTTGAAATTCTGATCAATTTCCTCTATTTTCGGCATGATTTCATTTCCTTTCTTATAATTGCATTGCAGCCTTACAAGGTCCCCTTTGCACAAGGGGGGCTTATTCAATTAGAGGTTCCGCGATCCCCCCTTTGAGGGGAACCTATCATTTCATTTCTTCAAGCCTCCCCCCAGTAAAGGGAGGTGTCACAGCTTTGCTGTGACGGAGGGATTGTTATACTATCATTTCGCAGCCTCTTCAAATCGACAGATCTCTTACAATCCCTCCGTCGCTATCGCTTCGCTTTACAACAGCCCCCTTTGCTGGGGGGATCTTACTTCGCGACATACCCCAAGGGTTCATTTTTTTGAAACAAGGGGGCACTGCTTTTGTCCTAAATTTTATATATAAAAGCGCCGCCTGATCCGGCGGCGCCCTGCTTTATTCGTCCCCTGAAATCTGACATCTGATTTCAGGAAATCATTCATTATAGGGGAAATCTGTAAGCCGGGTTCTGTACGGCAAAAAGCCGTGGCTGTCATCTATCTCGAACCTGCATTGCTGCAAGTCTCCAGCCACCCGCAGACACACATGCCGGGCCGGCATGGACTCCTGTTGGAGCCGTTCTGCATACGGTGTTGCATCGAATAGGGTTTACATTTGCACACAGTTGCCTGTCGTGCCGGTGAGCTCTTACCTCGCCTTTCCATCCTTACCGCAAAATGCGGCGGTCTATTTCTGTTGCACTTTCCCGGAGGTTACCCTCGGCGGACGTTATCCGTTATCCTGCCCTGTGAAGCCCGGACTTTCCTCACGCTGATACCTTTCGGCAACACAACGCGCGACAGCCCGATTTCCCATATTGATTTTACTATAGGATGTCCGACTTGTCAAGCTTTTTGTCTCCTTTGCTGAAAGAGAAGCCGTTCCCGTTCACTTCCCCTACCTTACTGATAATCATAAACGCATCCGGATCCACAGCAAGAATGGTCTTTTTTGCCCTGGCAAGCTGCCGGCTGGATACAACCGTTAAAACTACATCACAGGATTCGCCGGACAGTCCCCGTGTGCCGGACAGCAGTGTGACGCCCCGGTGCAGCTCCGTCAGCACCGCATCCCGCACCTCTTTTGTGCTGTTGCTGATCACCTGAATCTGCAATTTTCCATTGCCCATCATCATGACCTGGTTGATCACAAAAGAATATACAACCACCATCAAAATTCCGTACAGCGCCTGCCGTACAGAAGATATGGGAAGCTGCGCGCAAATCACCGTTGCATCAATAATGCACAACATAGTTCCTACAGGAAATCCCGTCCATTTGTTTATAATCAGCGGCGGAATATCCATTCCCCCTGTGGAAGAATCCGTCCGTGCTACCACGCCCACAGCAAATCCAATCATCACACCGGCTGCCGCAGCGCACAGCACCAGATCATCCTCAATTAACACAACATCCTTAAACACACGCTGAAATATGTATAAAAATCCCGGATACAGCACGGTACTCGCCGCTGTCGTGACGCAAAAATGTTTGCCAAGCACAACAGATCCCCATATAAACAGGGCGATGTTGATCGCAAACACAAAATATGACACTTCCACACCGGTGAGCTTGCTGATCATAATAGAAATACCGGTAACGCCTCCGGTAACAAGTCCGGATGGCATGACAAATAACACAATAGCCAAAGCATACATGGCGTTTCCGCCTACAAGAATCAGGTTTTTCCCGATCATGTCGAGCACTTTCTGCCCTTTTGTAAGTTCTTTGTTGATTCCCATATTTCCCAACTTCACATATAAAAATAGAACGGCATAAAATTTATCCGCACATATTGCCACAATTCAAATGATAGCACAACCCCAATCCACTGTCAATACAGAAATTTACAGTTTTTTCACGGGTAAAATCAGGATATTTCTTGTGTAGTTCTCTAAAATATGGTATGATAATATGATTGATAAATTTTGATTCTTTTCTGCGAGGTCTTATATGAGCAATATCATAATGAAACCGGTTGCCCAAACGGAAAAGAGCTTTCTGGATGAGTCCGTGCACGATAAGGCAGACTATTCCAAAGGCTCCGCACTGCTTGGAGAACGGTTCAGCTTTCAGCTGGCTTTCCAATTTGATGATGCTGATCCGGTGAAAAAGGCAGGCTTTCTATCCGTTGAAAGTCCTATCGCCGATTGCATCCATTTGCAGCGGGTGGACTCCGTTCCTGTGCGCTACCCTCTGTACTGTGGAAAGGACGACGGTGCATATCTGCGTACCCAGCCAGGACTGTACCCCGACCTGCTCCGTCCGATTACAGAAGAAAACTGCATTTATATTACAAAAGAGTTGCAGGCAATCTGGGTAGACGTCCGCATACCGGAAAATATGCAGGGCGGCACATACCCCATTCATTTCGTTCTGCGGGGATGGGAAAAAGAAATCCTTGCCGAGGCGGATTTTACAGTTGAAGTTATCCCGGCAGCCCTGCCGGAGCAGACACTGCAGGTTACCCAGTGGTTTCACCCGGACTGCCTTGCTGTGTATTATAATGTGGAAATTTTCTCCGACCGTCACTGGGAAATCATGCAGTCTTTTCTGCAAACGGCAGTAGATAACGGCATTAACATGATTCTCACTCCGGTGTTTACCCCTCCTTTGGATACAGCGATTGGGCGAGAACGTCCGACTGTACAGTTGGTGGATGTCACGCAAACAGGAGACAGTTGGAGCTTCGGCTTTAAAAATCTGAAAAAATGGGTGGAAATGTGCGAATCAGTCGGTATCCGCTACTATGAAATTTCTCATTTGTTCACCCAATGGGGCGCACACCATGCCCCGAAAATTATGGCACATACAGATACAGGCTACCGGCAGGTTTTCGGCTGGGATACAGACGCGGCAGGCGAGGAATACCGCAGCTTTCTGAATGCGTTCCTTCCCGCGCTGATTCAGGAAATGAACGGGCTGGGCGTCGGGGATAGAATGGTGTTCCACCTGTCAGATGAGCCGGGCGGCGACAAACTGGAAAGCTATCTTGCCGCTAAGGAAGGCGTAAAAGAAGCGCTGCGTGGACAAACTGTAATGGATGCCCTTTCCGACTTCAGCTTTTATGAGCAGGGCGCTGTGGAAACTCCGGTTGTATCTATTGACCACATCGAACCGTACCTGGAGGCAGGACTGGATCATTTATGGGCATACTACTGCTGCTGTCAGTGCGAACAGGTTTCCAACCGGTTTGTTTCCATGCCTACTGCCCGCAACCGCATGATCGGCACACAGCTGTACAAATACAACATCGCCGGATTCCTCCAGTGGGGATATAACTTCTACTTTACAGAAGGGTCTCTGGAATTCTGCGATCCCTATATGTGCACAGACGGCGGATTCTGGGTGCCCGCCGGGGATGCATTCTCTGTATACCCCGCACCGGACGGCACTGCCTATGAAACCATTCACCTGCTGGGCTTCACCGCCGCCATGTATGATATGCGTGCATTCGCGCTGGCGGAAAAGCTGTGCGGACGGCAGGCAGTACTGGACATTCTGGAATCCCACGGAGAAATCACATTCAAAGAATACCCCTGCGATCAGGCATTTGTTTTGGATACACGGGAAAAAATCAACCGTCTGATTGCAGAGCATATATAATAATTCAATAATGGAGAGACGATACATGAAAAAACTTACAAACCTTTCTAACCCTGTGCAGGTCAAAGGTCCTGTACTCACCATCGTAATGGATGGCGTCGGCATCGCCCCCGCCGGAGACGGAAATGCGGTAAAACGGGCATACACCCCCACGCTGGACAGAATCATGAAAGAATATCCTATGGTGCAGCTGAAAGCCCACGGCACTGCCGTAGGACTTCCCTCCGATGAGGACATGGGTAACTCTGAAGTTGGACACAACGCCCTTGGATCCGGGCAAGTGTTTGCCCAGGGCGCAAAGCTGGTAACAGCTTCTATCGAATCCGGCAAGCTTTTCTCCTCCGACGCATGGAATCAGGAAGTAAATAACGTAAAGGAAAGCGGCGGCACCCTGCACTTTTTGGGTCTGTTTTCCGACGGCAACGTGCACTCCCACATTGACCATCTGAAAGCACTGATCTCCCACGCAAAAGAAGACGGCGTAAAACGGGTTCGGGTGCATATCCTGCTGGACGGACGGGACGTTGGTGAAACCTCCGCACTGGACTATGTAAATCCTTTTGAAGAATTTCTGGCAGGACTGCGCAGCGATGATTTTGATATTATGATCGCATCCGGCGGCGGTCGTATGAACATCACCATGGACCGGTACGAAGCAAACTGGGCTATGGTGGAAAAAGGCTGGCGCACCCATGTACTCGGCGAAGGCAGACAGTTTGCCTCTGCTGCAGAGGCAATTGAAACCTACCGCAGCGAAAGCCATGTGATCGATCAGGATCTGCCTGCATTTGTTATTGCCAAAGATGGTGCACCTGTAGGCACAGTGGAAGACGGCGACAGCGTGATTTTCTTCAATTTCCGCGGCGACCGTTCTATTGAAATTTCCAAAGCTTTTGAAGGCGGCAGCGATTTTGCATATTTTGATCGCGTACGTGTACCGAAGGTTGTATACGCAGGCATGCTGGAATACGACGGAGATTTGCACATCCCCAGCAGATATCTTGTTTCTCCTCCGGAAATTACCAACACAATGGGCGAATATCTGGCAGGTACAGGGATTGCCCAGTATGCAATTTCCGAAACACAGAAATACGGTCATGTTACCTATTTCTGGAACGGAAATAAATCCGGCAAATTTTCCGAGGAATTGGAAACTTATGTAGAAATCCCCTCCGATGTAGTGCCCTTTGAACAGCGCCCCTGGATGAAGTGTGCTGAAATCGCGGACGCATTGATCGAGGCTATGCGCAGCGGAAAATACCCCTGCATGCGGGTAAACTTCCCCAACGGTGACATGGTGGGACACACCGGCAGTCTGGAAGCTACGATTTGCTCTATGGAAGCACTGGATCTGCAGCTTGCACGGATTCTGCAAGTTGTAGATGAGCTTCAGGGCGTTGCGCTGATTACCGCTGACCACGGAAATGCGGACGAAATGTACGAAACAGATAAGAAGGGTGCGCCCAAGGCAGACGCAAACGGATGCTACAAGGCAAAAACCAGTCACACACTCAATCCTGTTCCTTTTATTATATATGACAATTTCTACAAGGATCAATATACTGTAAAAGCAGATGAGGGCGCATTTGGACTGTCCAATGTTGCTGCAACAGTGGTAAACATGTTGGGCTACACAGCGCCGGATATGTGGGACGAATCCATTATTGAAGTGAAATAATACAACACCAAAATTCAAAGGCTTCCCCCAGCAAAGGGATCTGTCGCCCAAACGCAGTGATGCGTAGCGATAGCGACCTGAGGGATTGTCTAACGAACGATAAAAAAGATATAATTAAAAGGCTTGCCGCTGGCAAGCCTTTTAATTATATCTTCCTTTTTCGCTTCACTTTATAGGTTCTGCCTTCTAAAGGCTCTCCGCTGATATCTTCTAAATCGCTGATCTCCACTACATACTCCGTCAGATATCCGTTTTCTACCGCAAACGCATATTTGTTTACTGAAAGCAATGAAACAGGCGGATTATATCTTGACCACTCAACAATCATTTTGCCTTCTGTATATGTATAAGTCTCCTTGTTATACTCTGTCACACTGTTATTATGAGCATCGCACAGCGCACGAATATACGTTAATATTCTGCCGGTGTCATCGTATTCACATTCAGCGATTTCCAAAAGCTCTCCTCCGCAATACTGCAACCCAAGGCTTTTGTTTCCGCAATAGGATATATATTCTTTCGGTCCGTTTTGTGCAGTACCAATGTGCTTCTTATGATTGTCAAAATAATGTGTACCGGTTACCCTCGGATTATCTGCTTTGCACATTCTTCCCCTATTGCAGTTTCCAATCACAATATCTTCGATCAGGCTGGGGCAAAAGAATCCCCTGTATAAGGTTTCGCCGCCTGCACTGTACTTTATCTCAGCAGTATTGGATTTCAGCGCAATATCCAACTCATTTTGCCGACTGCCGTTCTCCTTCATGATTTCTGCCATTCTCTCACATTCCAAACGGTAAGGTGCGCACAGAGTATCGTATTTCTCTTCTGTCATCTTGATTTTCTCAAGAAAAGAAACACGACTGTCCGCAAACCATTTGCGCATATAATCTTTCTCCTCATCCGATATAAATGCAAGATCATCCAAAAAGTCATAGTTATTCATACACATCCACCTGCCTTTTGTCACTTACTCCGACAAATCAAATTCCATAATATGCCGCTGTTCCTGCATCCTCTCATGGAGATAAAACGCATGTGCATTTTCGTTGAACGCCCACACATTCAATTCCAGCCGTGCACATCCCTGTTTGCGTCCGTACTCCTTTGCATAATCCAGCAGCAGCTTTCCGTATCCCTCTTTCTGGGCTGCCGGGCTTACCGACATATCCTCAACCCATAAGGCACGCGCATCACGCAAAATCTTATGCTGTACAGTCTCCCGAATTTTACACATCAGCAGTCCCGTTACCGCACCCGCCTCGTCTGTAGATACAAAAATCTGCATATCGCCAGTTTCTATAAAACGGAGCAGTTCCTCTCTTGTATATGCTCCCCTGCCGGAGCAGAACAAATCGCCCCGCCTACTGCTGTGGCAGTCAGCTACATGCAAAAGCAGTGACAACAATGCATCCATATCTTCCGGTACAGCTTTTCGAACCGTTTTTTCCATGATATTCCTCCTATTTTTATAAAAAAACAAGTCCGGAAAGGCATACCGCCTTTCCGGACCTTTTACACAGGCCCTCAGCGAGCCACTTCTTCCATAATGAATGCTTCCAGGATATCGCCTTCTTTGATATCGTTGAATTTCTCCAAACCGATACCGCATTCGTATCCCTGCTGCACTTCTTTTGCGTCATCCTTAAACCGGCGCAAAGATGAAATCTTATCCTCTGCTACAACGATGCCGTCACGCACTACGCGGATCTGCGCATTCCGGGCAATCATACCGTCCTGTACATAGGATCCGGCAATAATACCCACATTGGGCACGCGGATCGTCTGACGAACCTGTGCCTGACCGATTACCTTTTCCACAAATTCCGGTGCAAGCATACCCTTGGTGGCAGCGGTAATTTCCTCAATACATTCGTAAATAATCCGATATGTGCGGATATCTACCTTCTGCCGCTGGGCAGAATCAATCGCACCTCGGTCAGGACGAACGTTAAAGCCAACAATAATTGCATTGGATGCCGCCGCCAGCATTACATCACTTTCCGTAATACCGCCGACAGCAGAATGAATCACACGCACGCGCACTTCTTCATTGGAGATTTTCTCCAGAGACTGTTTGACAGCCTCAGCAGAACCACCTACGTCCGCTTTCACGATGATGTTAAGTTCCTGTACGCCTTCTTTGATCTGTGCAAACAAGTCGTCCAGGTTTACCTTGGCGTTGATACGGAACTCTTCTTCCTTGGCTTTTGTACGCCGCTGATCTGCCAGCGTTCTTGCCATACGCTCATCTTCTACAGCGTTGAATTCATCTCCTGCAAGAGGAACCTCTGCAAGACCGATAATTTCCACAGGAACAGAAGGACCTGCTTCTTTCAGCGTTTGTCCCTTATCATTGGTCATTGCACGCACACGTCCAACAGATGTGCCGGCAATCACAATATCTCCGGAATGGAGCGTACCGTTTTGCACCAGAACGGTTGCCACGGGGCCGCGCCCCTTATCCAACTGCGCTTCAATTACGATACCTTTTGCACGGCGCGCCGGATTTGCCTTATACTCTTTCACTTCTGCAATCAGAAGTATATTTTCCAACAGATCCTGAATACCGTCTCCGGTCAGCGCGGAAACAGGCACGCACATAACGTCGCCGCCCCACTCTTCCGGCACAAGATTATAGTTGGTAAGTGCAGATTTTACTGCATCCGGATTTGCACCCGGCTTATCCATTTTATTGATCGCAACGATAATTTCAACGCCGGCTGCCTGCGCATGGTTGATTGCTTCCACAGTCTGGGGCATAATGCCGTCGTCTGCTGCAACCACCAAAATTGCAATATCCGTTGCCTGTGCGCCGCGGGCACGCATTGCAGTAAACGCTTCGTGACCAGGCGTATCCAGGAAGGTGATTTCCTTATCGTTAATACTTACTCTGTAAGCACCGATATGCTGGGTGATACCGCCGGCTTCCCCGCTGGTTACGCTGGTATGGCGGATTGCGTCCAAAAGGGAGGTTTTACCGTGGTCAACGTGACCCATAACGCAAACAACAGGCGCACGTTCTACCAGATCGCCGGTATCATCTTCTTCCTCGCTGAACAGTTTTTCTTCAATGGTGACCACCACTTCTTTGGTAACCTGCGCGCCCAGTTCTTCTGCAACCAGGAACGCTGTATCAAAGTCGATGATCTGATTGACCGTAACAATACTGCCCATCATCATCAGCCGTTTTACCACTTCCGCAGCTGTCACTTTCAATCTGGAAGCAAGCTCGCCCACAGAAATCTCATCGGGAACGGAAATTTTAAGCGGCTGCTTTTTGGCTTCCATCGCCGCCTTGCGACGTAGCTTTTCCATTGCGGCGCTTTCTTTATTTCTGTTTTTCGCAGAACGCACGTCCCGAGTGTTTTGCTTTTTCAGCTTCTGCTTACCTGCGGCAAGCTGATCCCGACCCGTTTCCGGTGCAAATTTCTCCAGGCGCTCGTCATATTTTGAAAGGTTTACAGAAACGGAACGGGTATCCACCACACGGGTAGTTCCGGTTCTCTTACGCTCATTTGCAGGAGCCGACTGCTTTGCCTTTTGCTTGGACATAGTAGTCTGATCCGGCGTAAAGTTACGGCTCTGCCCCATAGCCGCCGCTTCCTGCCGCTGCTGCAGTGTTTGCTGAATTTTCTGACTCACATTTTGTGCGCCGCGCTTCTGATTCTGCCCAGACTTCGGCGCTGCTTCCTGCCGCTGCTTCGGCTGCTGCGGTTTGGCTGCGGGTGCAGCTTTCGCCTGTGCCGCTGCCTGCTGTTTCTGCGCTGCTGCAGCTTCACGGCGCGCCTTTTGCGCCGCCTCTTCCTCTGCACGGGCGCGGGCTGCTGCAGCTGCCTTTAACAGTGCTGCATCTTTCGCTTTTTCTCTTGCAATCGCTTCCGCCTTTTCCCGTTCTGCCTGCTCTGCGGCTGCCTTGGCTTCCGCTTCCTTCTTTGCCTGCTCTGCCGCGCGCTTTGCCGCTTCTTCTTCCGCTTTTCTCTTTTCAGCAGCAAGCTGTGCGGCTTTGCTCATTCTGACAGAAGGAATGCGCGTTTTTCCATGCAGATATCCCTCAATATCTGCAATCTGGTTTTCTTTTGTGAGCGTGTCCATAAAGAGGTTGAATTCCTCCGGCTCCAGATTTGCCATGGATTTTTTGCCGGTGATTCCTTCCTCCTCCAACGCTGTGATAAGGTCCTTGCTTTTGATATCAAAGTCCTTTGCAAGTTGGTTAATACGGAACATTGGGGCTTGTGCCATATTTTTCTACCTTTTCCCCTTCGGGGAATCCTTTCCTGTCAGATTTTCGCTGCTTACATGTATTATAGTCTGTCATCCAGACCGGATTTACTGATTCTTTGTTTCAAGGTCTTTTATTGCCGCTGCAAAGCCGGCGTCCGTCACAGCTATAGCTGCAACAGGTGCGGACTTTCCCACTGCCTGCGCCAGCTCCTCCATAGTGTACTCGGTATGAAGAAGCGGTATATTATAATATTTGCTTTTATCCTGTATCTGCTTTGCTGTGCGGGCAGACGGATCTGCGGCAAGAATCACAATTCTCGCCTGCCGCCTGCGAATAGATGCGAGAACAAGATCTGTTCCCGGCACCAACGCCCTGGCGGCACTGGCAAAGCCTATATACTTCAGTAGTTTACTCTGCATCATCCGTCCGCGTTCTCTTCTTCAAAAAGGCGGATTTCCTGTGCCAGTGCATCCAGCACTTCTTCGGAAATACTGATTTCCAGATTGTTCTGGAACCGCTTTGCTTTTCTTGCCTTCTGGAAACAGGCAGAGCGTTTGCACACGTATGCGCCTCTGCCGCTCATTTTTCCGGTAAAGTCCAATGCCACTTCCCCTTCGGGACTGCGCACCACCCGCATCAAATCCTTTTTGGGGAAGGATTCACCGCAGCCAAGGCAGCGGCGCAGGGGCACCTTTCTGGGCTTTTGTCCTTTTTTTGCATTGCTCATTTTTACCCTCTCAAAAAGGAAGGCGGCTGCCGGAGCAGTTTTTATCTTCCTTTGATATCGATTTTATAGCCGGTCAGTTTTGCTGCCAAACGCGCGTTTTGTCCTTCCTTCCCGATTGCAAGGGAAAGCTGTTCATTTGCCACAGTAACAACAGCGCTGCGTTCGCCATCCAGCTCCACGTCCAACACTTCCGCAGGAGACAGTGCCGCTGCAATATATTCTTCCGGCTTCTCGGAATATTCGATTACATCAATTTTTTCGCCGCGCAGTTCTTCTACAATTTCACCGATTCTGCGACCCCGTTCACCGATACATGCGCCTACCGGATCCACATCCGCGTCTCTGGAATACACTGCCAGTTTGGATCGGCTGCCGGCTTCTCTGGATACGCCTTCAATAATAACCACGCCGTCCTGAATCTCGGGAATCTCCATTTCAAACAAACGCTTTACAAGGTTCGGGTGGGTTCTGGAAAGGGTAACCATAGGACCGGACTGACTGTCCCGGCGCACCTCGGTAACGAACACCTTGATCCGATCGCCCACTGCAAAGGTTTCACCGGGGATCTGCTCACCCTGTACCAGCACTGCCTCGCTGGTTCCCGTATCAATTACGATATCTCCGCTGGCATCCGCGGCTTTGGTGACCACCGCGCTGATGACTTCCTCACGCTTCTTCTCATATTCCCGCAGCATGCTGCTGCGTTCTGCTTCACGGATTCCCTGAATGATAACCTGCTTGGCTGTCTGCGCGCTGAGTCTGCCAAAATTCTTGGTTTTCACTTCCCGTTCTACAACACCGCCCAGGGTGTACCGTCTGCTGATATTTTTCGCATCCTCCACAGAAATCTGTGTTGCGGGATCCTCCACCGTCTCTACAATGTCTTTACATTCGTAAACACGCACATCCTTTTTTTCCGGATCAATTGTCACACGTACATTTCCTGTACCGTATTCCTTTTTGAAAGCGCTGATCAGTGCGGCTTCCACTTTCTCTATCATATAATCCTTCGGGATTCCTTTGGTTTTCTCCAAAAGATCCAAAGCGGTGAAGAATTCTGCATTCATTTTCGCTTTCCAAACCTTTCTCTTTAGTTAATATATGAAACTTTTTATTTTTTACCACGCAAATATGGTCGTCACCTTTGCCCACTGCTGATTTTCCAAAGTGACAGTATTTTCCCCCACAGTAATGGTAATGGTATTTTCGTCTGCCCCGGTCAGCGTGCCGACAATTTTCTTCTGCCCGTCCAGGGGAGCATACAGCCGAACTTCAACCTGCTCGCCCAGACACTTTTGAAAATGCTCGGGTCTGGACAGGGTGCGTTCCACGCCCGGAGAAGAAACCTCCAGCCGATAGGAATTTTCAATGGGATCCGCTTCGTCCAGCATAGGATCAATGGCACGGTGCAGCCGTTCGCAGTCCTCGATACCAATTCCCGCGTCCTGATCGATGGTGATACGCAGAACCATTTCTGCGCCTTCCTTTACATATTCCACATCCCATAGAATATATCCCATTTCATCGGCAACAGGCTGAATCAGTTCCCGAACGATACCGGCAATATTTTTCTTTTGTCTTTCCATTTTTATTGCTCCCGCCAGTTTCTATTTCTGTCTTTACAAAACAGAGAGTGGGTCAACCCCACTCTCCATTCTCATCGTATTCCATAATTCTTTTTCAGTATAGCACACACATTCCGCAATTGCAAGGGTTTTCCAACATTTTTTTGGAAAACAATCAAATTTTACAGGGGAACTATCGCTCCGGGATCCAACCGGACGGTCCTTCCATTTGCAAACACCCACAAGGGCATGCAGGACATATTCTGCGCAAAGGTGCGGTCGATCCCGTACACAAGTTCATCAAAGGCTTTTTTATACTCGAACAACTGCAAATTTGTGCAATACCAGATGTCCTCCCTGCCGGAAAGATATTCCAGAAGCGCTTCTGTTTTCTTATAGTCCTCTTCCCCTTTTCTGCGCAGCTCGTAACTGTGCCCCCATATATAAAAGAGAGCCGGCTCCGTATTTTTCTGCAGCACGCCCGTAGTTATTTTTCTTTCCACAAACGCCTTTGCCAATGCAGGAACCTGCTCCTCCAAAAAGTGGCAGGTTGGCTGGATCATATAGGGATCTGCGGGCATATCGAACGCGTAGGTAGACCGGGCGTGCCGGGCGTACAAAAATCCGCATTGTTTTAGAAATGCGACAATGTCAGCGTTGACGCCTCCCTGAGGATAAGCAAACCCGCGCACCGGCGCGCCGGTGATTTGTTCCAGCTCCGCCCGGTCCCGACAAATCTCCCACATGGCAGCAGCCGTATCAATTTTGTCCAGCTGCGCATGGGTATATCCGTGGGAAGCAATTTCCATACCGCTTCCTTCGAAAATCCGGCACATCTCTTTTCTGGTAAAACGCTCCTGTATGCTTTTATCCGGGAGGTAGTCGCTGTTCACCTTCTCATAATCCGTGGGATCGTAGGTGCACAGTCCGGCGTTAATATTGAATGTGCCGCCCATGTGATATTTCTTCAGCATTTCTACCATCCATGCGTCCTCAACTACGCCGTCGTCAAAACTGAAGGTAACCGCTTTGGCCTTGCCCCCGGGAAACCGCATGAACACATGGGAATGCTTCATATTCTCCAGCTTTCCCTTATCCGTAATCCCCTCTGCATAAAACATAGTTTTTTCCTCGCTGCAAATTATTCCTGCATCAATCCGCGGGTGATTTCTGCAATATACATCTTATGAAAATCTCTGTTTTTGTAATGCTCCATCAGTTCCGGGATAAGCATATTTTCTTCTTTGATAAAATCTGCGTAAAGCTTATTGCATTCCAAAATTACAGACGCTTCTTTAAAGGAAGTATATCCGTCATTGGTGGAAAAAGGAGTAAGCCCCGCCTGCGCAATTTTATCCGTATCCCTGCCGCTGACCTTGCCGCATAGTGCAAGCGCATCCCGGCAATTTCCGCCGAAGAAGGACAGTGTAAACCGATCTGTATTTTCCAAGAACGTGTACGTATACCGCTGAGGACGGATAAACACAAATGCCACCGGCTTGCCCCACAGTATGCCCATGCCGCCCCAGCTTGCCGTCATCGTATTATATTTTTCGCCGTTCTGCGCCGTGACCAGCATCCAGTCGCTTCCCACCATCGAAAACACATTGCCCTGCATTTCAGCCGGAGCTTTTTCTATATATCCCATTGAAATTCTCCCTTCAAAGTTACTTCTATATGTATTGTACCCGCCGCAGGGGATTTTTGCAACTGTTTTCTTGATATTTTTCCAGAGATATGCTATACTAGATCTGGAAAGAAGGTGTTAAAATGGAGCAAAAAAAGCCGCAGAATCAGACAGATTGCAGCACTTGCGTATACTATGACTACGACGAAATATACGATATGGATGTGTGCGACCTGAATCTGGATGAAGATGAGATGGTTCGGTTTATGCAGCATCCGTACAGCGCCTGTCCGTATTACAAATATTACGACGAATATAAAACAGTGCAAAAGCAAAATTAAAGGGAGCAGCACACTGCCAGGCTTTCGCCAATCTTAAAAAGCCTCCCCCCCAGCAAAGGGAGGTGGGTTTTGCGTAGCAAAACTCGGAGGGATTGTTTGCAACATCGCCATTTTTTGATCATTCAAAATGACAGAAAGACAATCCCCCAGTCTCCACTGCGTGGAGCCAGCCCCCTTTGCACAAGGGGGCCTTCTTTATTTCATGCTCCGCGGGAGCACCCTAGGATCCGCTATGCGGCTCCAGCACAAGGGAGCCTTTTTGAGTTTGAGGTGCGCAGGAATTTCCTTTGCCGGGGGAGGCTTTTTAAGATTGGCGAAAACCCGGCAGTATACAGTTTTCTTTACTGGAGAATCCTTGTTGCTTTATGCTGTGCAAAAGTCTTTACCTATGAGATTCTTTTTGAAGTCCATACCCCCACACACCTTAATTGCCACATACTATCTAAATCTCCCCCGGCAAAAACACATCCGTTGCTTGACAGGGTTTACAGCGAATGCTATAATGATACATAATTTATGAATGTGTAATAAAAGAGGTACTTGCGATGAAATGGACTTCCCTCAACGAGCTGCGGGAGCAGTTTCTCTCCTTTTTTGAATCAAAAGGACACCTGCGTCTGCAAAGCTTTTCTCTGATTCCTGTGAACGATAAATCCCTGCTGCTGATCAATTCCGGCATGGCTCCCATGAAGCGGTATTTTACCAGAGAGGACGAGCCGCCCCGGGATCGAGTGTGCACCTGTCAGAAATGCATCCGCACAGGCGATATTGATAATGTTGGAAAAACATCCCGACATGGCACGTTTTTTGAAATGCTGGGGAATTTTTCCTTTGGCGATTACTTTAAAGAGGAAGCAATTTCATGGAGCTGGGAATTTCTGACCCAGGTGCTGGAAATTCCGGCAGACAAGCTGTATCCCTCCGTATATGAAGAAGATGACGAAGCATATGCCCTTTGGCGGGATAAAATCGGCGTCGCGCCGGAGCGGATTGTTCGTCTTGGCAAAGCAGACAATTTCTGGGAACACGGCAGCGGAGCGTGTGGACCCTGTTCTGAAATTTATTTTGACCGGGGAGAAGCATACGGATGCGGCAAACCCACCTGTTACCCGGGCTGCGAATGTGACCGATATGTAGAAATCTGGAATAATGTATTTTCCCAGTTTAACAGCGATGGAAAAGGCAATTATACTGAACTTGCCCGAAAAAATATTGACACCGGCATGGGACTGGAGCGGCTTGCCTGCGTCATCCAGGGCGTGGACAACTTGTTTGAAGTGGATACGGTCCGTAAAATTTTGGACACCGTATGCAGCATCGCCGGAGTAAAATACGGCACTGATCCGGATGCAGACATGTCGATCCGTGTGATTACCGACCATATCCGCAGTGCAACCTTTATGATTGCAGACGGAGTTATTCCCTCCAATGAGGGCAGAGGCTATGTACTCCGCCGTCTGCTGCGCCGCGCAGCCCGCCACGGCAAACGCATCGGAATCCAGGGCGGATTTCTCGGCGAGCTTTGCCTTGTGGCAATCGGGGAAAGCTGCGGAGCATATCCTGAGCTTTCGGAAAAGCAAAGCTATATACAAAAAGTTATTACAATGGAAGAAGAACGGTTTGAAGCAACCATTGACGCTGGGCTTGCCATTCTGCAAAAACTGATCGGCGAAGCGCAATCCGCAGGAAGCAGTTCCCTTGCCGGCGAGGATGCTTTCAAACTGTACGACACCTATGGATTCCCGTTGGATCTCACCTGTGAAATTGCCGGTGAAAAAGGGCTTTCTGTAGACGAGGAAGCATTCCGCGCCCTGATGCAGGAACAAAAGGAACGGGCACGTGCGGCAAGATCCGATCTGTCAAGCTGGGACAGCGGCTCCGACGGTGCGTTGTCAGGCATTGCAGCTACGCAGTTTACCGGATATACCGAAGACAGCACCGAAGGTACTGTTCTTGCAGTTCTTGTAGACAGCGAACGCTGCGGGGCAGTATCCGAGGGGGAATGCAGTATCATCTTGGACAAGACCCCGTTCTACGGTGAAGGCGGCGGTCAGGTCGGCGATACCGGCACAATCACAACCCCGAAAGGCAGCGCCGCCGTGCTGGATACAAAAAAAGCAAACGGTGTTTTTGTACACGTATGCAAGATGCTTTCCGGTGTAATCCAGGAAGGTGACAGCGTAACGGCAAGCATTGACAGAGAGCGCAGGCAGGCAATTCGCAGAAATCACTCCGGCGTGCATCTGCTGCAGGCAGCACTCCGGCAGGTGCTGGGCGATCATGTAGAGCAGGCCGGTTCCTATGTAGACGCGGAACGGCTGCGCTTTGACTTCAGTCATTTTTCAGCCCTCACTCCGGAAGAACTTGCCCGGGTGGAAAAACTGGTGAATGAAAATATTCTTGCAGCGCTCCCCATTGATACTATGGAAACAGATATTGAAACTGCAAAGAAGGCAGGCGCACTGGCACTGTTCGGAGAAAAATACGGGGAAACCGTGCGCGTTGTAAAAATGGGTGGATTTTCCACCGAGCTTTGCGGCGGAACCCACGCAGACAATACCGGAAAGCTTGGCTTGTTTAAAATACTCTCTGAAACTTCCGTGGCAGCCGGTGTGCGGCGAATTGAAGCTGTAACCGGACTGGGTGTATTGTCCCTGTTGGCGGAAAAAGATCATTTGATTGCAGAAACCGCGCGGGGACTGCGTGCAAACAGCCCTGCGGATCTTCCCGCAAAGGCTGCCGGTATGCAGCAGGAAGTTGCAAAACTCAAAAAAGAAATCGAAGGGCTCCAGGCAAAGCTTGCGTTAGGTAAACTGGATGCAATTCTTACCTCCGCTCAGGAAGTAGGTGCTGTAAAGCTGTGCACAGCAGATATAAAGGATATGTCTGTAGAAACCGCCCGCAGCCTGTGCGATAAACTGCGGGATCGGGACGCTTCTGTTGTGGCAGTGCTTGCCGTACAGGATGGCGAAAAGCTCAACTTTGTTGCATGCTGCGGCAAAGATGCAGTAAAGGCAGGCGCCCACGCAGGCATGCTGTTGAAAGAAGTATCAGCTGTCACCGGCGGCAAAGGCGGCGGACGCCCGGATGCTGCAACCTCCGGCGGTAAGGATGCTGCAAAAGTTCCCGAAGCATTGAACGCAGCAAAAACAATTCTTGCAGGGATGTTGAAATAAGAACCCGACCCGTCATCGCAATGATAAATTGCAGACGGGTTCCCCGGAACTTTCTTTTGCAAAATAACAAAAAACCAGCAGGCAATAGTCTGCTGGTTTTTATGTAAAGAAAGATGTTGCACTGCAAATTCCAACAAGCTTCATCAACCCCTAACAAAAGGAGATGGATCGCCGCAGAACCTACTACCTCATCAGCTCCCCCAGCAAAGGGAAGTAGCACACCGCAGCCCCACTAAATTTAAGCCTCCCTTGTGCAAAGGGAGGTGGCGCGGTGCAATCCACACCAAATCTATGCCTCCCCCAGCAAAGGGCGGTGGCACAGCGCAGCCCCACTAAATTTAAGCCTCCCTTGTGTAAAGGGAGGTGGCACAGCGCGAGCTGTGACGGAGGGATTGTTTGATACGTACTATCGACTTATATTTTTCAAAAAAACTATTGACATACTATTGAAATTGTGCTATAATTTATCTGTTCACCAAAGACAGCAGGTTTCGGTAAAAGCATATGCTTTCCTGCCGAGGAGACGCAATACTGTAGTATTTCACGTCTTTTTTCGGCATGCCGGAAAAAGACTTTTTTATTTCCCTGTGCATCCTGCTGTGAATTTTTAGAAGGAGGTATGGAAAATGCCCAGTGAGAAGATTCTTGAACAGAAAAAAGCTGCCGTAGCAGATCTTTCTGAAAAAATGGGACGTGCCGCTGCCGGTGTGCTTGTTAAGTACCAGGGTATCACCGTTGAAGATGATACAAAGCTGCGTGCAAAACTGCGCAGTGCAGGCGTAGAATATGCCGTAATCAAAAACTCTTTGATCGGACGTGCTGCTGATATTGCAGGACTTGGCGAGATCAAGGGACTTTTGGAAGGCATGAACGCAATTGCGATTAGTTATGATGATCCGGTTGCTCCCGCAAAAATCCTGAAAGAATACGAAGAAAAAGTGGAAAGCTTTGAGCTTCGTGGTGGATTTTTGGACGGCGCAGTAGTGGATCTGGCTACTGTAAAAGAACTGGCTGATATTCCCCCGAAGGAAGTTTTGATTGCCAGAATGCTTGGTTCCCTGCAAGGTCCTCTGTCCGGACTGGCTGTTGCCCTGCAGGCAGTAATCGACAAGAGCGGAGAAGAAGTTCCCGCTGACACGGAAGCTCCTGCTGCAGAAGCAGAGGCATCCGCTGAATAATCCGATTTTTCGGATTGATAAAGAAAAGCCGCAAAGCGGCAACAAATTTTTGAAATTATTTGGAGGTATATTATAATGGCATCCGAAAAGACAACTGCTATTCTTGAAGAAATCAAAGCGCTTACAATTTTGGAACTGTCCGACCTGGTAAAGGCAATCGAAGAGGAATTCGGTGTATCCGCAGCACCTGTTGCTGTAGCTGCTGTAGGCGGCGCTGCTCCCGCAGCTGCTGCTGAAGAAAAGACTGAGTTCGATGTAGTACTCAAGAGCTTCGGCGCGAAGAAACTGGACGTTATCAAAGTGGTTCGTGAAATCACTGGTCTCGGCCTGAAGGAAGCTAAGGAAATGGTTGAGGGTGCTCCCAAGACTGTTAAAGAAGGCGCAAGCAAGGAAGATGCTGAGCAGATTAAAGCGAAGCTCACTGAAGCAGGCGCAGAAGTTGAGATTAAGTAATCAACTTGCAATACATGATAAAACCGGACTGGATAACCAGTCCGGTTTTTTGCGTAATAGAATAGAAAAGGAAGAACCTTCGCGCAGTACCAACTTAATCAAAGCCCCCCTTTTGAACAATGGGGCACTGCCGTCAAAATCAAATGCCCTCTGTACAAGGACGCGGCACTGTCACCAAAATCAAATTTGATCCTCCCTGTGCAAGGGCGCGGCACTGTCACCAAAATCAAACTTAAGCCTCCCCTGTGCAAGGGGAGGTGGCGCAGCTTGCTGCGACGGAGGGGTTGTCTGCATACCGCCGTCTTGCAGTTCTTTCAAATTGATAGTAAACAATCCCTCCGTCATGATCGCTATGCTTAGGCATCCCCCCCTTTGCACAAAGGGGGGACTAACCGAAGATTGTAACCATATTACCATAGTAAATTTCCATCTGTGGGATAGCTTATTTGCTTCTGTCACTGCCTCATATATAAATAGATACACCCATTAAAATCCATATCCCGCTTAGCAGTGCAAACACTGCTCCCTCTGAAATCACTATACCTGCAATTGGCAGAATCAACGCCGCACCCATGAGAACAATGACTGCGCCCGCTCCCTTTTGAAGTGGTCTCCCCATGCAGAAAATCATAAATCCATACGCCGCAAAGGTAAGAAAATATAAAACAACGGACAGAAACTTTACAAAGCCGCCAAGTCCCGTTACGCTTACCATAAACGTACTGCTGAGGGAGCACAGTGCGCAGATCAGCGCAAAAAGCGTTACACGCCCCCGATGTTCATATGCAAAAACCCCCAGCCCGCCGGTAAAAAAACATAACATACATCCGGACAGAATCGCACCGGATGCAGCGGATATGTGCAGATAAGATCCGATAATCTGAAAAATCCGTAAAAGAATACCAATGGTGATCAGTGCGCGCCCCATAGTAAGACGGCTATTTTTCCTGTTTGCCATATATTTCAGTCCTTTTTGTTCCTGCGTTGTATTTTGTCCCGAATTGCTTCAAAATGCAAAAAGTTTTTTCTTGGCTTCATATTTGGAAATGCACCAATCAAACGCCGCTGTAAAAGCGTGCTCTTCTTTGCCATTTCTTCATATTCATCTTTTTCTTTTTGCCCGTTCCTGGCTTCTTCCCGTTCCTTTTCCAGTTTTTCTTTTATGCGGTTCTTGCCATCCGTAAATCGGTCCCCAACCTCTTCACAAAATTCAGCCGCATTTTGCACAGCACGCGTAACCGTATCGGTAAATTTCTGTGACTGTGCCTCCAGCTTTTTTGCCAGCCGATCCATACGCTCCAATTTTTTATTGAGTCCCAAAGCAGTGATAACGGAAATCACTGCATCCGACAACAGCAGTGCACTGAGAATAGATGCAAGAATAATTCCCACCGGATACGGAATCAGATAAATCAGTCCATTCGTAAGCGGGAAAACCAACTTGACAACAGCAACGCAGGCAAATCCCCACAATAGAGAAAACGGCAGGCATATGTATCCGCCAATATTCAACGGAAAATCGGAATAATCCCACCATTTATTATGGAACAGCTTGTCCATGGCAAATCCGGTGATTAGCTCAATTCCGGAAGTAACTACTATGGAACCCAGCCACAAAACGATTAGATTTTTTTCAAAAGGAACAGACAAAAGATAAATTAACCCTATGCCAAATCCATAAATCGGACAATAAGGACCGAGCAAAAAGCCACGGTTTACAAATTTCTTCGTAACAACAGCGGCATATCCCACTTCTGCACACCAGCCGATAAATGCAAAAATAAAAAAATACCAAACAAAATGGTAGAACATAAAACCGTTCCTTTCCTGAAATTTTATATAATAGTATACCTTAAAAATTGAGATTCGTCAATCCGTTGACAGAAATCTGCCCGCATGGTATCATATTGTATAACGAATTTGGTCAGCAGGTCAGGTGGATGAATATATGAAAGAACAGCACGGGCGCACCGCACTTTTATTTGGAAATGCGGTAGAATGTTTATATAAATGCAGGGTTGCAGTTTTCGGCATCGGCGGCGTAGGCGGCGCCGTGGCGGAAGCCCTTGCCCGCAGCGGTATCGGACAGATAGATTTGATTGATGCAGATGTAATCAGTCTGTCCAATATCAATCGGCAAATTATTGCATTGCACAGTACCGTTGGAAAATATAAAACGGATGTAATGGCAGACCGGATCCATGATATCGACCCGGATATTCAGGTGCAGTGTCACCGGATGTTTTATCTGCCGGAAACCGCGGCAGATTTTGATTTTTCTGCATACAATTATGTAATCGACGCGGTAGATACCGTCAGTGCAAAAATCTCCATTATACAGGAAGCAAAAGCGGCAGGCACTATGGTAATTTCCTCTATGGGTACCGGGAACAAAGTGGATCCCTCTGCATTTCAAGTTACAGACATTGCCAAAACGTCCGTGTGTCCCCTTGCAAGAGTCATGCGGATCGAGCTGCGCAAAAGAGGAATCACCAATGTGAAAGTAGTCTATTCCAAGGAAGAACCGCGAAAGCCGCTGGAAAATGAAGCAGCGCCGGAAGGCAGCAGCAGGCGCAGCATTCCCGGAAGCTGCGCGTTTGTTCCACCAACAGCAGGACTATTGATAGCAGGCGAAGTGGTGCAGGATTTAATCAAACAAAAAGGCAGGAACGTGTAATGGCAATTCAGACACCGGCAGCAGACCGTCTGCGGCCAGCAGATTTTGATCAGGTTGCGGGGCAGCAGCACTTAGTAGGCGAAAGCGGAATACTGCGCCGTCTTTCTGACAGCGGACATTTCGGCAGTATGATCTTTTTTGGTCCTCCCGGCACAGGAAAGACCACTTGCGCGACAATTATCGCACAAAAATCCGGAATGGAGCTGCGCCGCCTGAATGCTACAACTGCTTCCCTTTCCGATGTAAAAGCCGTGGCTGCGGAAACAGAAGGACTGCTGGGACAAAACGGAATTTTGCTGTATTTGGATGAAATTCAATATTTTAATAAAAAGCAGCAGCAGTCGCTGCTGGAGTATATTGAAGACGGCAGAATTACGCTGATTGCTTCTACAACAGAAAATCCCTACTATTACATATACGACGCGCTTTTATCCCGGTGTTCCGTGTTTGAATTCCGCCCGGTATCTGCGCAGGACGTGTTTACCCATTTGCAGCGTGTGGCTGATACAATATGCAGCAATGGAGCAGATGAAAAAGCCCTTCAGTATGTTGCATCGGTGTGCGGCGGCGATGTCCGCCGGGCATTGACAATGCTGGAATGCGCCGGTGCGGCAGCAGGCGGCACAGTTACGGAAGACATCGTTCGCGCGCTGACGCCATCCGTCATGGCGGGCAGCTTTGATCGGGACGGAGATGTACACTATGATCTTTTATCTGCACTGCAAAAATCTATACGGGGATCGGATCCGAACGCCGCAGTGTTTTACCTTGCCCGCCTGCTGGAAGGCGGAGACTTAATCTCTCCATGCAGACGTTTACAGGTGATTGCCAGCGAAGATATCGGCGCGGCGTATCCTATGGCGGCAGTCATTACCCGGGCATGTGTGGAAAGCGCCCGGGAGCTTGGTCTGCCGGAAGCGCAAATTCCTCTGGCAAATGCGGCGGTCATGCTTGCCACCGCACCCAAATCCAATACAACCTATGCGGCTGTCAACGCCGCTTTTGCAGATGTGCGCGCCGGCAAAGGTCGGGAGGTGCCAGATCATTTGCGCAGTCCGAAATTTGAAGGATATATTTATCCCCATGATTATCCCGGAAGATGGGTAGATCAGCAGTATTTGCCCACAGATTTAAAGGATCAGCAGTATTATCAGTTTGGCGAGAACAAAACGGAGCAAGCTGCCGCCGCCTATTGGGATAAGGTGAAAAAGAAATAAAAAAGCTACAGCACCTGCAAGCTTTTCAATATAGCGACACAGTCCGATATTCCTTGATAATAGACACTTTCAATATCAATGCCGGCTCTTTGATTTTGCGTTTCCTCCAACTGGAACACCAGATTTTTGCTGTCCTGATCCAGCTTGCTCATGATCTCATCCATTAACGCACCGCATTCTTTTGACAGTTTTCGATATTCAACATTAGAACAAAGATTCCCGGCTAACGCCACTTCTCTGCATTCCAAAAAAAACATTTCCAGATTCTTTTCAAACTTGTTCATAAAATGTTTACACTCCTTAAAATACATAATTAAATAATTAAATTCACTGTATAATGATATTATACACACAAAATAAAATTTGTCAATATAAATTAGTTTATTTATTAGTGAAGTATATTAAAAATATTTGATTTTACACATTTTTGAATATATAATAATTACTATTAAAACAAAGGAGACCGTTATGGGTGCCGCAGATAAAATCAGAATTATTTTAATAAAAAGAAACATGAAAATAAAAGATTTAGCCGAAAGTCTCGGATATAAGCAAAGCAACTTCAGCAATAAACTGCGAGATGATAATTTTTCAGAAAAGGATCTGATTCGAATTGCAGAGGTGTTAAATTGTGACTATACATCTCTCTTTACATTGAAAGACACTGGCGAACAGATCTGAGGATCAAATTTATATAAATGTTTATTGAAAAGAGGGAATACATTGGCAATTGCAATAAAAATAAAAATGCTATTGGCTGCACGAGAAATGACCCTGCAAGATTTAGCAAATAAAATTACACCGAAAACATCTGCACAAAATATCAGTCAAAAATTAAAACGAGATAACTTTTCTGAAAAAGAATTACAAGCCATCGCAGCCGCTTGTGGTGCAACCTTTGAAGCAAATTTCGTATTAAATGATACAGGTAAAATTATATAGAATTAAGCCCCCAGCAAAGGGGGATATTACAAGTCACGTCCAACAAAAAGCCTCCCTTGTGCAAAGGGAGGTGGCGCGGCGTAAGCCGTGTCGGAGGGATTGTTTAGCAATCCTCTGAGTTGTAAAATATCCAAAATGATAGCAGAACAATCCCCCACCCGCTCTGCGGGAGCCCCCTTTGCACAAGGGGGCCTTTTTACTGGATGAAGCTATTGCATGACAGCTCTCTTTGCACTAAGGACCTTTTTGCTGGGTAAAACTATTGCGTGACAGCTCTCTTTGCACTAAGGACCTTTTTGCTGGGTAAAACTATTGCGTGACAGCTCTCTTTGCTGGGGGAAACTATCGTGTGACAGTTTCCTTTGCTAAGGATGCTTTTTGGTTGGATATAACCTATAGCAAGTTCCTTTACACAAAGGATCTTTTGGAGTAAATATTGTGCGAAAGCCCCGCTCACCCTAAGCCTCCCCCCAGTAAGAGGAAGTGGCGCGGCGCTTCCAACAAGTCATAGAGGCTCCCTTGTGTAAAGGGAGCTGGCACAGCTATGCTGTGACTGAGGGATTGTTTAGCAATACTCTGAGTTGTAGAATATTCAAAATGACAGCAGAACAATCCCCCACCCGCTCCGCGGGAGCCCCCTTTGCACAAGGGAGCCTTTTTACTCCTTTTTACTGGGTAGAGCTATTGTGTGACAGCCTCCTTTGCTGGAGATGCCTTTTTGTTGGATGTGACCTTTAGCGTGACCCCCTTTTTGTTTTATATAAAGAGCTTTTTATAATACACATTGAAGCCCGCATATTGAATTATACCACTCTTTCCCTTTATAAAACAAACGCCTCCCTATGATAGAGAGGCGTTCTTTATAGCATTACGGCTTATATTTCGTATACGTGTTGATTGCGTCAAACACAGGTTTATATTCAGACCACCCAAACGCAGTAACCAATATAAATCGGGGACGGGTATACGGCGCGTTTTCTTCCGTACAGGGAGCAGCAAAGGTGGCAAGACAATGCCGGGCTTCCGGAGTGTATCCGGTTTTTCCTCCCTGCACATACATTCCCTCCGCTTCTGTGCCTTCCATTCGGGAATACATGGTGCTGCGCAGTTCAATCCCTTCCGGATGCTCCGCAGTTGCCGTTGTTGTGTATTTGTATGTAGACAATATCTGCCGCAGTTCCGGAATGGAAATCGCATATTCCAAAATCAGCGCCATTTCATGACATGTAGAATAATGGTCATCGTCATGGAGTCCGCTGACTGTTACAAAGTGGGTATTTTCTAACCCCAGACGCTGTGCAGTTTCATTCATCATCGCTGCAAATCCTGTTTCGCTGCCGGCAATTGCCAGCGCCAGACCAACTGTGGCATCCGCACCGGAAGGAAGGATCGTTCCATACAATAAGTCCCTGTATGGAACAGTCTCGCCCGGCTTAAATCCGGCTACAGACGCACCCGCCTGATACAACGGATCAAATATCTCCGCGGGGAAGGTATATGTGGCGTTTAAATCATCCAAATGTTCGTATGCAACAATCAGTGTCATGATCTTGGTCATAGAAGCTGGATAAATTTTGCTGTCCCCATTTTTGGAGGCAATCACCGTATTGCTTTCAAGATCAATCAGAATTCCATATTCACTGTCGATTACCAAATCTTCCGTTTCATCTGAATACGAGGCAAACGTGGGAAACGCATCTGCCTTATCAGCGGTACCATCAAAGTTCTCCGCACGGTTTACCGTTTTCGGCGGCGCTGTGGTGACTGCGCCATCCGTATTTTTATTGGATGCACAGGACTGCACTGTACTGATAATTATTGTTATCAAAATCAGCGCTGCAAATAAAGCTGCCAAAATAAAATTGCGACTGACAGGCTGTTTGGACTTTGCATGTGCAAAACCACTGCGGGGATGCAGCGTATTGTGTGCTGACCGTGCAATACGCTGCGCCCTCTCGTTCCGCAATGCATTCGGATTGGGTCTGTGTGCAGGTGCCTGCGCTCTATCTTTCCCGCCGAGCTGCTGCCGTTGAATCATCAGATCCGGCGAACGGCGCGCAGGAGGGGTTGAACGCGCCTGCTGCCGGACAGGTTTACGCATGTTTACATTCCGATTGGGAGCAGGTCGCCGCATATTCTGTTTATCGGGCAAATGATTCATGGACGCCCCCTCCTAAAATAATATCAATCTATATTATTTTACAGGAAAAGCGTACATTCGTCAACAGATAGAGTGTAAATATATACGATGCAAAGCTATTTTTGCACAAAAATACATTGACAAAGGCGCAAAAATGTGCTATCATAAGCAAAGTTACAAGGGCCATTAGCTCAGTTGGTTAGAGCATCCGGCTCATAACCGGACGGTCCGGGGTTCGAGTCCCTGATGGCCCACCAAAAACATCGCATGATACTATTGCGGTGTTTTTTTATCTTTTACAGCACATTTCAAATCTGCTGCAATGTCTACAGAGGTGCTTCCATTGAAAAAGAAATTCTTGAAGCTTTCGATTATAACGATCGGTGTTATTTTGACGTTCGGTATCATTTTCAGCGTTTTGATTTGGAACGGTGTAATCATACTAAATGAATCTGCTGCCAAAAAATATCCTGTAACAGGCGTTGACGTTTCTTCTTATCAAGGTGAAATTGATTGGGAAATCTTATCTTCTCAAAATATTTCTTTTGCTTTTATAAAAGCTACCGAAGGCAGTTCTTTCGTTGATGAACATTTTGCATACAATTATGAGGAAGCAAGAAAAACAGATCTTGCAGTGGGAGCATATCACTTCTTCAGTTATGACAGCCCCGGCGCTACACAGGCTGAAAATTTTATAAACATCGTTACGCCTCATACCGGCATGCTGCCGCCCGTAATAGATCTTGAATTCTACGGCGATAAAGAAAAAAATCCGCCAGCAAGGGAAGATGTTTCTGTTCAACTGAAAGCGATGCTTACCAAACTGGAAGAACACTATAAACAAAAACCCATTCTTTACGCAACGGAAAAATCTTATGCCCTATACCTGGAAAACGACTACGGGGAATATGATATCTGGATTCGTAACGTACTGACAAAACCCAGGCTCTCTGATAACAGAGAGTGGAATTTCTGGCAATATACCAATAGAAAGCGACTCAAAGGATATGTAGGAACAGAAAAATATATTGATGTAAATGTATATAATGGAACGATGGATGATTTTCATAAATATGTCAGGTCAGGAGGAACATAATGATGGATTTCACATACGAAAAAGCCTGCGGTGCAATTCTTTACACAAGGGACAGCGGCGGCATTGAGTATCTTGTCATTCAAAGTATTGGCGGAATTTTCGGTTTTCCCAAGGGGCATATGGAAGAAAATGAAACGGAAATGGAAACTGCCATACGTGAAATATATGAAGAAGTTGGCATCATACCAAACTTCATAAACGGATTCAGAGAAATTGACGAGTACCCACTCCCTGATAAAAAAGGCGTTATGAAACAAATTGTTTATTTTTTGGCAGAATACAGCAATCAGACAGTTACTTATCAGAAGGATGAGTTGATCGGCGCTGAGCAAATGTCTTTTGAGGATGCAATTGCCTCGCTGCAATTTGATGAAATAAAAAAGATATTGACTAAAGCAAACAAATTTATTACAGACTGAAAAAGAGGGGGAAATTCCCCCTCTTTTTTAAAGCAAATTAAAATCAAACAATACCCTGTGCCATCATTGCATCTGCCACCTTCAGGAAGCCTGCAATATTTGCACCTGCAACAAGGTTATCTTTCATATCAAACCGTTCAGCAGCCGCTGCACAGTTCTTGTAAATATTCACCATAATGTTCTGCAGCTTTGCGTCAACCTCTTCAAAGGTCCAGCTGTACCGCATGGAATTCTGGCACATTTCCAATGCGGAAGTAGCAACGCCGCCTGCGTTTGCAGCCTTAGCAGGTCCGAAGAATACGCCTGCTTTCTGGAATGCTGCGATTGCTTCCGGTGTGGAAGGCATGTTCGCACCCTCTGCAACAGCAACTACACCGTTTTTGATCAGTGCGTTTGCAGCGTCCTCATCCAACTCGTTCTGGGTTGCACAGGGCAGAGCGATATCACAGGGGATTGTCCAGATTCCGCTGCAGCCTTCTGTAAAGGTAGCGTTCGGATGTGCCTGGGTATATTCAGAAATACGTCCGCGTTTTACTTCCTTGATTTCCTTTACAGCGTCCAGATCAATTCCGTTGGCATCATAGATATATCCGGAGGAGTCAGAAAGTGCAACAACCTTTGCACCAAGCTGCGTAGCCTTCTCTGTAGCGTAAATCGCAACATTACCGGAACCGGAGATTACAACAGTCTGTCCCTTGAAGCTCTTGCCTTTTGCCTGCAGCATTTCTTCTGTGAAGTAGCAAAGACCGTAACCGGTAGCTTCTGTTCTTGCAAGAGAACCGCCGTAGGTAAGTCCCTTACCGGTGAGCACGCCTACAAACTCATTGCGCAGACGCTTGTACTGACCGTACAGGAAGCCGATCTCTCTACCGCCTACACCGATATCACCTGCGGGAACGTCTGTGTCCGCGCCGATGTGCTTGGAAAGCTCTGTCATAAAGCTCTGGCAGAATCGCATGATTTCCATGTCGGACTTGCCTTTGGGATCAAAATCACTGCCGCCCTTGCCGCCGCCGATAGGCAGACCGGTGAGGCTGTTTTTGAAAATCTGCTCAAATCCCAGGAACTTGATAATACCCTCGTAAACAGACGGATGGAAACGAAGTCCTCCCTTATAAGGACCGATTGCGGAGTTGAACTGTACACGGAAGCCTCTGTTCACCTGCACCTTACCGTTGTCGTCAACCCACGGCACACGGAATTTGATAACCCGTTCCGGCTCAACGATAGATTCAAAAATACCCCGTTCAATATATTCAGGATGAGCGGCTGCTACCGGCTCCAGAGATTCCAGCACTTCACGCACTGCCTGATGAAATTCCGGCTCGCCCGGGTTGCGCTTTACTACCCGATCCATTAAATCTGCAAAATATTGATTTTGAAAAGCCATACTATGTTTCCCTCTTTCTGTTTATTCAAGTTTGCTTTTTTATTTTACACGGGTTTTGCAAGTTTGTCAATACAAAATTGCAAATTTTACAAAAAATGCAGTTTCCTGTCATCGAAACCGCCCTAAAAAAGTATTCCTTGCAGTCTTTGCCGATTTATGTTAAAATAATTTTATTGTTTTCTTTACATAAGGAAGGAGTCTATCAAATGTCCGAAGTTTATTTTTCGCCAATGGCGTTTTCCAGATATGAAGCGTCCCAGACGCTTCCCGAAAAATTCTCCCGCATGCTTGCAGCCTGCGGACTGGGAAAAGCCGTGCAGGGCAAGAAAGTCGCTATAAAAATGCATGTAGGGGACGGCGTTTCCTATTCCACCATCCCGCCGATCTTTGTGCGCAAGCTGGTACAATTTGTACAGGACAATGGCGGCGAATGTTTCATCACCGATCACTATGTGGCGCACCGGCGACCACACGAAAGGGGCTATTCCGAAGCAGGGTTGGGCTGTCCCGTACTGGACGACTGCGCCTATTTCGGAAAATATTTTTACACAATTGAAGCAGACTATAAAAAGCTGCGGCATGTGGACGTTGCCGGTTTGATTTATGATGCGGATTTCATGATTGATTTCTCTCATGTAAAAGGACACGGCGCATGCGGATACGGCGGTGCGTGCAAAAATATTGCCATGGGATGTGTAACGGACCGCACCCGGCACGAGCTGCATTCTCTGGAAGGAGGACTTTTGTGGGACGCTGACAAATGCGTGCACTGCAACAAGTGTCTGGATGCATGCAACCACTATGCCAATCATTTCGGGCAGGACGGTGCATACCATGTAAATTATCACAACTGCACCCTGTGCCAGCACTGCGCCAAAGTCTGTCCTACAAACGCAATTACATTGGACTCCCACGACTATACAGACTTCCAGACTGGCATGGCGCTGTGCACCAAAGCCGTTTGCGACACCTTTGCACCGAAAAGTATTTTCTATATCAATGTGCTCACACAAATCACCGCCTTGTGCGACTGCTGGGGCATGACTACACCAGCTCTTGTTCCGGATATCGGTATTATGTCCAGTTGGGACATGGTTTCTGTTGAACAGGCATCTGTGGACGCAGTCAAGCTGGAAAATCTGATTCCTGAGGGAATCCCGCAAGGAATGGAGCTAAAACCGGAAGGGCATCTCTTCTACCGGCTTCACGGAAAAGATCCATATGTGCAAATTGAAAAATTAGAAGAAGTCGGACTTGGCACAAAGGATTATACATTAACGATAATAAAATAGACACTGGTACATTTTTATCATAATATAATAAAAAAATTTCACCAAGAGGCGCATATGACGAGCAATCTGGAAATACTATATACAAAGCGGATCAATACGATCTTTTTTGATTTGGATGCAACCCTGGTTCCCTATGTACAGGCTGAACTGACAGACGCATATTTCGGCGATCTGCACAAGTTTGCTGCGAAAAAGCTGGGCAGCGACGCAGCAGTACGGTTCGATGACGCGGCTATGAAGGGCTTTCGCGCAATGAAGCAAAATGACGGAAGCATGCAGAATATCCAGTTGTTTCGCAGTGTGTTTTATCAGGAGTGGCAGGACTTCCCTTTTGATGTAGAAGCCTTTTATGAGGAATTTTACAACGGTCCTTTCGACGCGGTAAAGCGGGTTCTCCACTATCGCGGCAGTGAAAAAAGCCTTCTGCATAGTCTGCGTGAAAAAGGATACAAGCTGGTGTGCGCCACAAATCCGGTATTTCCCCTGTCCGCCAATCGCCGGCGTATGTCCTGGGCAGGAATTGCGCCTGAGGACTTCGACTATATCACCAATTCCGACAATTGTCATTATTGCAAACCGTCAGCCGGCTATTTCAAAGAAGCGGCCGCGGCAGTGGATTCATCGCCCGAACTATGTCTGATGGTTGGCAATGATACAGTGGACGATATGGGAGCTTTGGACGCAGGCATGCAGGTGATCCTGATAACCGACTATCTGCATATGCGGGGTGAGCGATCATTGGATCAGGCAGGAACAATGGACTTTGCATCTTTTTTACAGTTCGCACAGATGCTGCCGGCAGTGGATTGACAAAAAATCAAAAAAATCAGAAAAAGATCCGAGAGGGTCTTTTTCTTTTTTTATATGAAAATGCACCGCTGTAAAAGGCCCCCCGGTAAAGGGAACTCTCGCAAAGCACAAATTCAAAAAAAGGCTCCCATGTGAGGATTCACTACGTGGCTCCATAGGGAGCTCCCGCAAAGCGGGTGAGGGATTGTAAAACTATCATTTTAAATTCTCTTATAAATCGACCGTCCATACAAACAATCCCCCCATCACGGCAAAGCCGTGATTTTCCCCCCTTTGCACAAGGGGGGCTTAACCACGCTACAGGACACGACAGCTCTCTATGGAGCCGCGAAGCGGATTCACAAAGGAGCCTTATAAAGTATGTGCAATAGATATCATCAAACACGGCAGAACGGAGGCACAGACACCAATGAAGCAAGACAATCAGGCATTGTATTTATTCCACGAAGGAACAAACTACCGCACCTACGAATATCTTGGTGCCCACCGCATCGGAGATAAATATACTTTCCGTCTTTGGGCACCGGGAGCAGATGCAGTATTTGTTGTAGGCGCATTCAATAACTGGGAAGAAACAGATCCCATGACGCGCATTGATCCTGCTGGAGTCTGGGAAGGGGAAATTCCCGCAGATCGCTTTGGAGACGGCTATGGTTACAAATACAAGCTGCACACGAAAAAGGGAGACTTGTATAAAGCCGACCCTTATGCCTTTTATGCA
>CASTST010000005.1 GCA_949451655.1 uncultured Eubacteriales bacterium
TTGTGCAAAGGGGGGTGGGTTTTGCGTAGCAAAACTCGGGGGGATTGTTTGCATATACTGCCGATTTACTGTTCATGCAAAATAAAAGTTAAACAATCCCTCAGTCACCGTCGCTTCGCTTGGCGACAGCTCCCTTTGCACAAGGGAGCCTTTTTAAATTAGGGAGCGCTATCGCGGCACCTCCCCATTTACTGGATACTGGATCTTACAAAGTATGTACTGCCTCACGCATCCATATCTTCCGCTGTGGAGAAGCTTTCTTCCTCCTCATACAACTGCATAAGCTGATCCTCAACGTATATCCGCTGATCCTCCAGCTCCGCTGCTTTCACATAGTCCGTAGCGTCCTCGCCGTACAGCCGGTCGGTAATATCTGCAAGCTCTTTTTCCAGGCGGACGATTTCCGCGGCTACTTTTTTCCGCCGTGCTTCCTTGCGCCGTGCTGCCGCTTGCTCTTCTTTCTTTTTTAAATACTGTTCCTTACCACTTGGAACTGGTGCAGCTGCTGCCGGCACTTTCTCCTCCGGCGCCGCCTGGGATGCGGCGATATATTCCGCATATCCGCCTCTAAAATCCCTCACCGGATTTTCCAGCGACAGGATTCTTGTGGCAAGCCGCCGGATAAAATACCGGTCATGGGACACGGCGATGACAGTACCTTCAAATGCCTCCAGTGCATTTTCCAACGCTTCCCGGGAGTCAATATCCAAGTGGTTGGTGGGCTCGTCCAGAATAAGCACATTCACTTTTGATAAAATCAGCTTTGCAAGGGTAAGCCGGGCGCGCTCCCCGCCGGACAGAACGGATACGGTTTTTTCCACGTCCTCTCCACGGAACATAAACACGGCAAGGACCGAGAAAAGCTCCTTCCTGCCGATGGTGGGATATGCGTCCCAGAGCTCATCCAACACAGTTTTATCCGGGGACAGATTCTGATTTTCTTGATCGTAATATCCTACGTGCACATTGTAGCCAAACTCTACCCGTCCCGCCCGGGGTGTCAGCTTGCCCAGCAGGGTTTTCAGCAGGGTGGATTTTCCGCATCCGTTGGGGCCTGCAATAATCAGGCGTTCTCCCCGTTTTACGGAAAAGGATAGATCGGAAAACAGGTCTTTACTTCCAAATCCCACCGCCAGCTTTTTTACGTCCAGCACATCGTTTCCAGAGCGGACTGCTTTGGAAAAAGCAAATTGTAAGGTTTTGGGTGCGTCCTCCGGTTTTTCTATCTTGTCCATGCGGGCAATGGCTTTTTCCCGGCTTTCTGCGGCAATGATATTTTTCTCTCGGTTCCATCTCCGCTGCTGCTCAATAAATGCTTCCAGCCGGGCGATTTCTCTCTGCTGGATGATGTATTGCTTTTCCAGCGCGGCGCGCTGTTCTTCCTTTTGTTTCTTGTATTCTGTGTAGGCGCACTTATACAGCTTTGCCTTGTGATTTTCTATGTCCAGCGTTTTGTTTGTCACCCGATCCAGAAAATACCGGTCGTGGCTTACAAGAAGCAGCGTTTTTTTGTATCCTGCCAGATGTCCCTCCAGCCAGGTCATGGTTTCGATATCCAGATGGTTGGTAGGTTCGTCCAGGATCAGTATGTCCGGTTCCCGGAACAGAAGTCGGGCAAGGGCAAGTCTTGTGCGCTGCCCGCCGGACAGGGTGGTGATGCTTCGGGAAAAAGTATCCTCTCCAAAGCCCAGCTTTGCCAGAAGGCTTTTGCATCGAGATTTATAGTGCAGCCCCCCCGCCTGTGTAAAGCGGGTGTTCAGCCGTTCGTATTCTGCGCTTAGGGACAACAGCCGATCCTGGGGCGCAGTTTCCATTTCTGCTTCCAGCTGGGCGAGTCGTGCTTCGTCCCTGCAAAGTTCCGGAAACGCCGCATACATTTGTGCAAGAACGGTGTCGTCTCCTTCCAGCACCTGAAAGGAATCATCCTGCCGCATCATGCCCACGATTTTGTCTTTGGCAAAATACACGCCACCCTCATCCGCTTCCTCCGTACCGGTAATCAGCCGGAGCAGGGTGGTTTTTCCGCTTCCGTTTACGCCTACGATGCCCAGTCGGTCGCCTTCTTCTACGGAGAAGGTGACCCCGGACAGTATATTTTTTGTTCCAACACTATAAGACAGGTTGCTCACACTCAATGCGATCATAGAACTTTATCCTTTATGTTTTATAAAAAGGGTCTGTGTCCGTGGACGCAGACCCTCGTGATTTCTTTTCTCTTTCTTCAGCGCCGTCCGCCGCCGGCTCCGCGGCTTCCGCCGCCGCCAAAACCACCAAACCCGCCGCCTCTGCCGCCGCCGAATCCGCCGGTGTGTCCCCCGCCAAATCCGCCCGGACGGGGACCGCCGGGTCGTGGACCAGGTCTGGGACCGGGACCCGGTCCGTAGTGGTGATGATGGTGATGGTATCCTCCCCAGAAGGGGCGACCGTATCTGTATCGGTATCCGCCGCCTGGTCCGCCGCATGTGAAACAGGAGGAGCGGAGCAGGGCAAAAATCACAATTGCAATGACTGCAACGGTAATCAGCAGTCCGATAATTCCGGAAAAGATGGTTCCAATGATACTGGCAGCTGTGCCGGTGCTTCCGCCGCCGGCAGGACCTGCTGCGTCTGCGGCGGATCCGTAATGATAGGTAACGCCGTCCCAGCTTCCCGTGTCGATATCATAAATCTGTTCCAGCGTTTCTGTCATTTTTTCACAGAAAATTTTCGCAGCGCTGTCGTACTCCTTTTGATCAAAGGCGCTTTCCATGCCGCTGTCGAAAATACGCTGGAGCACGGCGGACGTGACAGTTTTCTCTAATCCTTGCCCAAGCGCCGCCCAATATTTATAGGTGGAAATTTCCATAACAAACAAAACGCCGTTGTTATGTTCCTTACTGCCGATTTTCCAATCGTTGAACAGATCGTTTGCGTATTCACTCAAATCAGAATATCCGGTTTTGTCTACCGCTACAACAATAATTTGCGCGCCGGACAGGGCATATAATGCGTTTGACGTCTGATTGATCTGCTGCTCTGTTTCCGCTTCAATTACGCCGGCAGGGTCGTAGACGCAGGATGTAGGAGGATCGGGCAGCTTGCCGGCTGCGCAGATTTGCAGAGTGCAGCCCAAAAGTATCAATATGCTCAAAACGAAAGCAAGGGATTTTTTTGCAGCAGTGTACATGCTGTTGTTTCCTTTCAAAACAGATCAGTCGAACACAATCGCCTGTTTTTTGGCGAAAAAGGAAGCAGGGAACAGATCTGTCAGTTTGTTGTATTTTTTAGCTGCGTCGTTGTAATCATCGTATTTTTGCAGGATAGAAATATCACTGCACACCGCCATGTGCGCCGCGCGCACATCGTCTTTGTATTTGCCGGACGTTAAAAGCCGGTTAAACAGTGTTTCTGTATTGCGTTCGATGATGGTGTATTCACAGCCAAGCTTAGTAGGATGCGCACCGCGGTTTTCTATTTCCGCGGCGGCACGGCGCAGCGCTGCGCAGCTTTCGTCCTTTTCCAGCGCCTGTTCATATAAGTCGGCAAACAGTGTGCTGTGATACGCAAGGTCGGATAGGGTGGCGGACACAGTTTCTCCAAACTGATCTTTTTTTGTAAATTCTTTTTCCACCCGTCCTGCCTGGACAGCCACACTGCGCCATGTTCCGAAAATCGGCGTAATGAGGATAATAACAGCAAGTATCACGCCCGCCCGGACTCTGTTTTCCAGAAAAAACTTCATATTAAAAGGATTCCTTTTCCCCGGGATTACTTGTTATTCTGCATCAGCTTCGCACGCAGTTCGCCTTCAATACGACCAAGCTCTTTTTCCGCCTGCGCCCGCTTTGTTTTGCCTTCTGCCTGAATTCGCTGCACTTCATCCAGCGTGGCGATCAGCTGCTGGTTGGTATTCTGCAGTGTTTCCAGTTCTACAACGCCCCGCTCGGATTCCTTTGCGATATCAATAGATCCCTGTTTCAGTGTTTCCGCATTCCGGCGCAGCAGTTCGTTGGTCATGTCGGTGACAGCACGCTGCGCTTCCATAGCCTGGTTGGAATGCTCGATTCCCAGAGAGAGGATCATTTGGTTTTTCCACAGGGGAATGGTGGAAACGATGACGGATTGGATCTTTTCCGTCATCAGAGTGTCGTTGTTTTGTACCAGACGGATCTGAGGCGCCATCTGAATGCAGATCATTCTGGTTAGCTCCAGATCATACAGCTTTTTCTCAAATCTGGTCAGCTGGGCTTCAAAATCGTTTACTGCCTGGGCGTCCTCCGGCAAACCGGATTTTTCCGCTTTTTCCCGGAGCGCAACAAGGGTGGTTGCCCGCTCAGCTTCCAGCTTTTTCTTTCCTGCCAGAATGTACATGGTCAGTTCCTTGAAATAGGCAAGGTTCATTTCGTACATCTTATCCAGCATGGCGACGTCCTTCATGAGAATGATCTGATGCTGCTCCAGAGACTCTACAATATTATTAACGCTTGCTTCGGCAGAATCGTATTTTGCCTTCATTGTGGCAATTTTGTTTTTCTGCTTTTTGAAGAATCCGAAAAATCCTTTTTCGTCTTCATCGTCTGTGATGCCTTTAAGCTGGGTAACAAGCCCCGCGATCATATCGCCAAGCTCGCCGAAATCCTTTGTTTTAACCGACTCTAGAGCGGAATCGGAAAATGCGGAAATTTTCTGCTGTGCAGCGGCGCCGTACTGAAGAATTGCAGTACTGTCCGTAACGTCGATTTTTTCTGCAAAGGCTTCTACAACCTTCTTTTCTTCTTCTGTCAATGCGGAATCGTTCAGCTCCTGTCCTTCTGTTTCTGCTTCCTTTTCCGGTTCTGCTTGGGGTGCGGGAGCCGCTGCGGCAGCTGCGGTTCCAAAGGGATCCAGTGTAAGAGAAGGAATCTGTTCGTCAAAGTTTTGGTTATCCATAATACGCTCCATTCCTGCCATGCGGCATGTTACTCTGTATTTCAGTCGTCTGCAAGTCCGTCCCGGCGCAGCATCTGACTCAGTACGTCTATATCGGTGGAAATATCTAAATCATCATTTTTATATAATGCGTCCAACTGCTTTTTCAACGCGCTGTCGATTCCGGCAAAAGCGTCCTCAATTTTTGCTTCGATATCGGCAAGCGTCTGCGCGCCTTCCGTATCTCCTCCGGATTGCTTCAGTAGAAATATATATTTATCACACAGCTTGCGCATTACCGGGAGGTAATATCCGGCGAGCCGCCGACATTGCGGAAAATCGGATGGATCCGCTTGGAGATTTTTTGCGATCTTTTCAAGAACTGTCCCCACGGACTGGAGCCGTGCAGCAAATGCGGCGCGTTCTGCCGGCAGCAATTCTGCTGCCGCACGCAGATGGGCGACCTCCGATTCAAGCTGCATACACAACGCGTCTGCGTCAGCATTGCCCGAGGTGGGGCGGGGCGCGTCTACATATTCTTTGTATTCCGGCGCGATGATCCAGGTGATCAGCCATGCGACAAGGCTTACCACCGCTACAATGAGAATATCCAACGTTCTGTACATAGGGTAAAACAGTCCCGCCAGCACCCAAACTGTCGCGCACGCCCAAAGGGGCAGGGCGGATTTTCTTTTCACGCAGATTTTTCCTGTATTCTCTTTTTTCATATTTTATTCAGCACCTTCCTCCGGGGATTTCAGCGCAACCGAATCGGACAGCGCCAGCGTCAGCAACCGACACAGGGCATAAACCGTCATGATAAAGCAGAACATAATTTGAGAAGGCACCATATTATATCCGGGCGTTCCGGTTGCAAGTCCCAGAACCGCGCTGACGGAAACAGCGCCGCCGATGGCAACGGTGCAGATCAGGGAAAACACGTACCGGGGAAAAACGGTCCCCCGCTTCAGGGAAAGTCCGGCTGCACCGGTAAGGAAAAGCATAAAGGTAATATACATAAGCTGCTGCAGAATTTTTACGGGACTGTTTGCGGCAGCAGTCAGATCCAGATAAATGATAAACAATCGGGTCGCCGCATAAAAAGGCGGAAAAAAGCTCAGGCATGCCGTCAGCGGACTTTGCCGGATTTTTCCCGGCACGCTGTCGCAGACAAGATAAACAATAAACAGCAGTGCCAACAAGTCAGAAACCAAAATCAAACTCCAGTGGGGGAGCAGAGGATTGTCGTGGGGAATGTGCAAAAGGTCAGTTGCCGTTTGCCACAGCAGCGTGAGAATCAATGCCGCGGAAACAATTTTTGTATAGATAGGCGTAGGAATATCCAGGTTCTCCGGAACAGATTTCCGGAAGAGAAGCCAGGAAACAGCGGCAAGAATGACGCCGACCGACAGCACCGCATAAAGCACTCCGGCTTTAACGGATCCTTTTTCAAAATAGCCAAGCTCCGGAGAATAGTCGCCAACTATGGCAAGAAACATACAAAATGCGCCGATGAGAGCAACAAGCACCGCGCCGCACAGAAGATAAGCCAAAATTGTTTTTTTGTTTTTCACCATAAAAAGCGCCTTCCCATGCCAATCAATTTTTTACCTATTATATAGGGTAACACAAAACCGGTTTTAAATCAATATATTTCCCGAAAAATTCACCGGGTCTGTGATGTTCGTTCATAATTGCAGGGCGGGGGGAGCTGGCGGCGTAGCAAAACGAAAAAGGCTCCCTTGTGCTGGAGCCGCGTAGCGGATCCTAGGGTGCTGTCGCCAAGCAAAGCGACAGCGACTGAGGGATTGTCTCTTCTATCATTTTGAATAATGTATAAATCGACAGTCTATCGAAACAATCCCTCCGACTCGCTTACAGCGAGCCACCTCCCTTTGCACAAGGGAGGCTAAAAGGACAGAGTTCGCGCCGTGTCATCTCCTTTTACACAGGGGGCTTAAAAAATTGAACTTTGCGGCTGATTTAAAGTTAAAATAGAAGGCTTTGCATTTGTGCGCACATATTGTGCTGGTTCTATACCCAAACACAACATATATAAAGTTTCGTTAAAATATACAAAAAAACACACAAAAATTCTATAAAATTTTCCGAATTTTTCTCCGTTAAATTTATGCACATCCGTTGCAATACAATGGAAATTATGGTAAAATTACAAGGCTTGATGTGCGATGAAACGGAAGGTTGCCGCCCTTTTTGCTACAGAGGACGGGGAATTTCCGCGGAGTATGTCCGTTTTTGAAAACGGGCGAAGCGAACGCGAGCGCAGGCGGGCAGCCGATGTGTGTAAGGCTGACCTGCGGATCTCTGCTCTGCTGTGGCAGGCGGAATATGTCCGGATGAAAAGTACGGCGGATTTGTGGTTGCACCGCCGGGACGCTTTTTGATCCGGTTTCCTTCAGGAGATCTTGGAAACGCCCGGGCGCGTGTTCGTCGCCTCGGCAAGTAAAAAAATTTAGGAGGCAAACAAGTGGCAACAAAGATCAAGGTTCGGCTCAAAAGTTATGAGCACACGCTGGCAGACAGCGCAGCAGCTAAAATTGTGGAAGTTGCAAAAAGAGCAGGCGCACAGGTTTCTGGTCCGATTCCCCTTCCGACTGAAAAGGAAATCGTAACCATCCTGCGTGCAGTACACAAATATAAGGATAGCCGCGAACAGTTTGAACAGCGCACGCACAAGAGACTGATCGTCCTTGAAAACGCTGATGCAAAGGTTGTTGAATCCCTTCTGGGTGTTGAACTTCCCGCAGGCGTTGAAATTGAAGCGAAGGAAGTAAAATAAGTCCCTCGCAAAAAAACAGCCGATTTTCCCCGTACAGAGCATATCGCTCGTTGCACTCGCTTGCACATGCTGCGCATGTGATGTCGCCTATGCAATGTTTGTTTGGTGCTTGATGGCGGAAAGGTCAAGTTGGCGGCTGCGGCGTGGCTGCCGCGCAAAACAAAAGACGTCAACCAATAACCTTATTTGGAGGAAAAAATGAAAAAAGGAATCATTGGAAAGAAGCTGGGCATGACCCAGATCTTCGCTGAAAACGGCGCTGCGATCCCTGTAACAGTGATTGATGCCGGTCCGTGTTTCGTTGTACAGAAGAAAACACAGGCTACAGACGGCTACAGCGCAGTACAGCTTGGTTATGAAGACATCCGGGAAAAGCTGGTTACAAAACCCCGCGCCGGACACTTCAAAAAAGCAAACGTGCCCGCAAAGCGGCACCTGAAAGAATTCCGTCTCGAAAACGCTGAAGAAATGAACGTGGGCGACGTAGTGGCCGTCGATACCTTCGCCGCAGGCGAAAAGGTCGACATCACCGGCATTACAAAGGGTCGCGGATATACCGGCGCAGTTAAGAGATGGGGTCACCACATTTTAAGAATGACACACGGTACAGGACCGATTCACCGTCAGGTGGGTTCCATGGGCGCATGTTCCACTCCGTCCCGTGTCATGAAAAATAAAAAGATGGCAGGACAGTACGGTAACGAACAGGTAACCGTTCTGAATCTGGAAGTTGTTAAAATCGACGCGGAAAAAGGTCTGATTGCCGTAAAGGGTGCCGTTCCCGGCGCTAAAGGCGGAATCGTGTTTATCCGTGACAGCGTGAAAGCATAAGGGGAAGGAGGAAGAACAAATGCCAGAGATTAAAGTAGTAAATATGGCAGGTGCCGATGCAGGCACAATGAAACTGTCTGATAAAGTGTTTGGCGCCGAGGTAAAACCCAGCATCCTCCATTCTGCTGTAAGAATGTATCTGCTGAACCAGCGCCAGGGTACCCAGTCCACCCTGACCCGTACAGAAGTATCCGGCGGCGGCAAAAAGCCCTGGAGACAGAAGGGAAGCGGACGTGCAAGACAGGGTTCCACCCGTTCTCCCCAGTGGACACACGGCGGCGTAGCCCTTGGACCGAAGCCCCGCTCCTACCGGGTGACAATGAACAAGAAGGCAAGACAGAAGGCGCTCTTCGGTGCATTGACATCCAAAGTGGCAGGCAGCGAAATGATTGTTGTAGATCAGATCGCAGCCAGCGAATATAAAACCAAAGTGATGGTGAAAATGCTCTCCGATATCGGCGCAGCAAAGAAAACCCTTGTTGTGCTCCCTGAGGTAGACTGCAAGGTTATCGCAAGCCTGCAGAACATCGAGGGTGTGAAGGTTGCACAGTACAACGCCATCAACGTATACGACATACTGAACTGCGATTCCCTGGTTGCCAGCAAGGCTGCTGTGGAGAAAATCGAGGAGGTATACGCGAAATGAAATTAGCACAGGACATTATCTTGAAGCCGATTATCACTGAGAAGGCTATGGACGATATCTCCATGAAGAAATACACCTTCAAAGTGGCTACGGACGCAACAAAGCCTGAAATTGCAAAAGCAGTGGAAGAGCTGTTCGGCGTGAAGGTAGCGGCTGTAAATACAATGAACATGAAAAGAAAACCCAAAAGACTCCGTTACAGCAGCGGTTACACCGCAGCATGGACCAAGGCGATCGTAACACTGACCGCTGACTCCAAGACGATTGAGTTCTTTGAGGGAATGAACTAAGGGAGGAGTAGAAAATGCCTACAATTAAGTATAAGCCTACGACGCCGGCAAGAAGAAATATGTCGGTTTCCTCCTTTGTGGAAATCACAAAGAAGACTCCTGAAAAAAGCCTTCTGGAAGTTAAGAAGAAGCATGCTGGTCGTAACAGCTATGGCCGCATCACCGTTCGCCATAAGGGCGGCGGAAACCGTCAGAAATACCGTGTGATCGACTTCCGCCGTACTTCTGATAAGCCCGCAACTGTAATCGGCGTTGAGTACGACCCGAACCGCTCTGCTTACATCGCTCTGGTGCAGGACGATGAAGGCAAGAAGAGCTATGTACTCTGTCCTGTCGGCGTTACCGACGGTATGGTGTTGCATAACGGCGCAGGCGCAGATATCAAACCGGGTAACACCCTGGAAATCGCTGATATCCCCGTTGGTACCTTCATTCACAACATTGAGCTGTATCCCGGCAAGGGCGGTCAGCTGGTTCGTGCAGCAGGCACCCAGGCACAGCTCATGGCAAAAGAAGGATCCATGGCACAGGTTCGTCTGCCTTCCGGCGAAGTGCGTTATATCCGGATGAACTGCAAGGCAACCATTGGTCAGGTGAGCAACATCGAACACGATACTGTGAAAATCGGTAAAGCAGGTCGTAAGCGTCACATGGGTATCCGCCCAACAGTGCGCGGTTCCGTAATGAACCCCTGCGATCACCCCCACGGTGGTGGTGAAGGACGTTCTCCCATCGGTCGTCCGGGTCCTGTAACTCCTTGGGGTAAACCTGCTCTGGGTTATAAGACACGGAAAAAGAAGAACACCACTGACAAGTTCATCGTAAAACGCAGAAACAGCAAGTAAGGAAGGAGTAAGTTTTCATGAGCAGAAGTTTGAAGAAAGCCCCCTTCGTCGAAGCGAAGCTGTACGCGCGCGTATGTGCTATGAATGAGAAGGGTGAGAAAAAGGTGCTCAAAACATGGTCGAGAGCATCCACCATATTCCCTGAGTTTGTTGGACACACCTTTGCTGTACACGACGGAAGAAAACACATCCCCGTATACGTAACAGAGGACATGGTCGGTCATAAGCTGGGTGAGTTCGCACCCACCCGTACCTTTAAAGGTCACGCCGGCTCCAAAACATCCAACTCAGGTAAGAAATAATTAGGGAGGAAATGTAGAAATGGAACAGACCAAAGAAGCAAGATCCTATCTGAAGTTTGTGCGCATCTCCCCCCGGAAGGTTAAAATCGTTCTGGATTTGATCCGCGGCAAGGATGTGAAGGTAGCGCGCGGTATTTTGAAGAATACCCCCAAGGCTGCATGCGAACATCTGATTAAGCTGCTGGATCGTGCTGTTGCAGATGCAGACAACAACTTCGGAATGGATACAGACAGACTGTATGTGTCCGAGTGCTTTGTAACCCCCGGCATGACGCTGAAAAGAATGATGCCCAGAGGTAAGGGAAGCGCAGACAGAATTCTGAAAAGAACCAGTCACATCACCCTCGCGGTGAAAGAAAAGGAATGAAGGAGGCAAGGAGACAATGGGTCAGAAAGTAAATCCCCACGGCTTTCGCGTGGGAGTCATTAAAAACTGGGACTCCAGATGGTACGCCAAGGACGAAGTGTTCGGCGATACTCTGGTAAACGACTACAACGTAAGAAAATACCTGAAGAAACGTCTCATGAACGCCGGCATTCCGAGAATTGAGATCGAACGGGACAACACCGGCAAAATCCGCGTTTATATTCACTGCGCAAAGCCCGGCATGATTATCGGTCGTGACGGCGCGGAGATCGAAAAGCTGCGCGTTGATCTGGAAAAGATGACCGGCGCACCTGTGTCCGTGAACGTAATCGCAGTAAAACCTGTGGAAATGAGCGCACAGCTCGTTGCAGAAAACATCGCAAGCCAGCTGGAACGCCGTATCGGCTTCCGCCGTGCTATGAAGCAGTCCATCGGACGTACCATGCGCATGGGCGCAAAGGGTATCAAGATTACTGTGTCCGGTCGTCTGGGCGGCGCGGAAATCGCCCGCAGCGAGCACTACCATGAGGGTACCATTCCGCTGCAGACACTGCGTGCCGATATCGATTACGGTTTTTGGGAAGCAAATACCACTTACGGTAAAATCGGCGTTAAAGTTTGGATCTACAAGGGCGAGGTTCTCCCCGAGGTAGCAAGAGTGCAGACAGGCGCATCAGAAGAACGCCGTCAGCAGAACAACCGCCGTGATAACCGTGGTCGTGGAGACCGCAGAGACAACCGCGGACGCGGAGATCGTCGCGATAACCGCGGCGGACAGCGTCGTGACGGCGGCAGACCGGGCACAGGCCGCGCAGGCGGTCAGGGTCGGCAGGGTCAGGGCCCCAGAAATAACAGTGAAGGGGGCGCAAAATAATGTTAATGCCGAAAAGAGTTAAGTACAGACGTGTACACAGAGGTCGTATGAAAGGTCGCGCAACCCGCGGTAACAGAATTACCAGCGGTAATTTCGGTCTGATTGCACAGGAACCCGCATGGATCACCAGCAACCAGATTGAAGCAGCCCGTATTGCGATGACCCGTTACACCAAGCGTGGCGGTAAAGTATGGATTAAGATTTTCCCCGATAAACCGATCACTGAGAAGCCGGCTGAAACCCGAATGGGTTCCGGTAAAGGTTCTCCCGAATATTGGGTGGCTGTGGTTAAACCGGGCCGCGTAATGTTCGAAATGGACGGCGTATCCGAGGAAGTAGCAAGAGAAGCAATGCGTCTTGCAATGCACAAGCTCCCCATTAAGTGTCGTTTCGCGACCAAGGAGCAGCTTGACAAGGAACTGGAGGGATAAGCTGTGAAAGCAACTGAACTGAGAAAAATGTCGGAAGCAGATCTGGGCACCAAGCTGTTGGACCTGAAAAAGGAACTGTTCAATCTGCGTTTCCAGCACGCAATCAATCAGCTTGACAACCCCCACAAGATTGCGGATGTAAAGAAAGATATCGCACGGGTTATGACCATAATCCGTGAGAAGAAAGCGTAAGGGGGTACTGACGAATGGCAGACGAAACACGCGCACTGAGAAAGACCAGAGTGGGCAAGGTAGTCAGCGATAAAATGGACAAGACCATTGTTATTGCGATCACCGATCACGTAAAGCATCCCACTTACGGCAAAATCATTAAAAGAACTGTAAAACTCCATGCCCATGACGAGGAAAATGCATGCGGCATCGGAGATACCGTAAAGGTAATGGAAACCAGACCGCTGTCCAAATCCAAGAGATGGCGTCTTGTGGAAATCATCGAGAAGGCGAAGTAATCTTCACCGCTCCTAAAAAAAGGATATGTCAAAGCGCATACCGAAAAATTCAACAGGAGGACTTGCTATAAAATGATTCAGCAGCAGTCACTAATGAAGGTAGCTGACAACACCGGTGCAAAAGAACTGATGTGCATCCGTGTGCTGGGCGGCTCCGGCAGACGTTACGGCAACATCGGCGATGTGGTCGTATGTGCTGTAAAGAAAGCAGCTCCCGGCGGCGTTGTGAAAAAAGGCGATGTTGTCCGCGCTGTTATAGTAAGAAGCGTTAAGGGACTTCGCCGTGCCGACGGTTCTTACATTAAATTTGATGAAAACGCAGCCGTTATCATCAACGACGATAAAAACCCCAAGGGAACCCGTATCTTTGGACCGGTGGCGCGCGAACTGCGTGAGCACGAGTACACCAAGATCCTGTCCCTTGCACCGGAAGTACTGTAAAGGAGGCACACTGAAATGAAAAAAGTTCATGTAAAGCGCGACGATACAGTTATTATCGTGTCCGGAGATGACAAGGGCAAAACCGGTAAGGTTTTACAGGTAGCACCCAAGGAAGGCAAAATCATTGTCGAGGGCGTTAACATTGTGAAAAAGCATGTAAAACCCCGTCCGCCCCAGGAAAACGGCGGCATCGTAGAAGCAGAAGGCGCTTTCTACGCTTGCAAGGCACAGCTGTACTGCAGCAAGTGCAAAAAGGCAACCCGTCCTTCCATCAAGATCGACGGCGACCAGAAAAAAAGAGTCTGCGCAAAATGCGGCGCAGAAATTTAAGGGAGGAAAACGTAAATGGCTAGAATCAAAGATTTATATCAATCCGACGTTGCTCCCGCTCTGATGAAAAAATATCAGTATGAAAGCGTTATGCAGATTCCGAAGCTTGACAAGATCGTTGTCAACGTTGGAGCCGGTGACGCGAAGGACAATGGAAAGGTAATTGATACCATCATCAGCGAACTTACCGCAATCACAGGACAGAAGGCAGTTCCTACCTTTGCCAGAAAGTCCGTTGCAAACTTTAAACTGCGTGAAGGCATGAAGATCGGCGCAAAGGTTACTCTGCGCGGTCAGAACATGTACGAGTTTGTAGACAGACTCTTCAACTTTGCGCTGCCCCGCGTGCGTGACTTCAAGGGCATCAATCCCGATGCGTTTGACGGCCGCGGCAACTACGCGCTGGGTCTGAAAGAACAGCTCATCTTCCCGGAAATCGAATATGATAAAATCGACAAAATCCGCGGAATGGATATTGTGTTCGTAACAACAGCAAACACAGACGCTGAAGCAAGAGATCTGCTCAGCATGCTGGGTGCACCCTTTGCAAAGGAAGGAGCAGAGAAGTAAGATGGCTAAGAAAGCGATGGTTCTGAAACAGCAGAAAAAGCAGAAGTATTCCACCAGAGAGTACACACGCTGCAAAATTTGCGGACGTCCCCATTCTTACCTGCGCAAGTACGGTATCTGCCGTATCTGCTTCAGAGAACTTGCTTATAAGGGTGAAATCCCCGGTGTTCGCAAGGCAAGCTGGTAAGCAGTAAACGAGGACAAAAACCCGGCGCCGACGGCGCCACCCATCCCCACGGATAGGAATTCATAGAAGAATTAACCGTCTGTGTGCGGCCGCACAGTGCGGCAGCAAGAAATTATACTTGCATGACAGGAGGAAAAAACAATGCAAATGTCAGACGTAATTGCGGATATGCTGACGAGAATCAGAAACGCAAGCAACGCAAAGCACGATACCGTAGACATCCCCGCTTCCAACATGAAGAAAGCAATCGCAGATATTCTGCTCAGCGAGGGATACATCAAAGGCGTCCAGATCATCGAGGACGGCAAACAGGGTGTGATCCGCGTGTCTCTGAAATATGAGGCAGGCAAGCAGAAGGTCATCCATGGCCTGCGCAGAGTATCCAAGCCCGGTCTGCGTATCTATTCCAACTACGAGGATATGCCCAAGGTTATGAACGGTCTGGGCATCGCAATCGTATCCACTTCCAAAGGCATCATGACCGACAAAAAGGCAAGACGCGAAAAAGTCGGCGGCGAAATTCTCGCCTTTGTATGGTAAGAAAGGGGGAGAATTGATATGTCAAGAATTGGTAGAGAACCTATTACCATTCCCTCCGGCGTTGAGGTTACTCTGGGTGCAGAAAACGAAATCACCGTAAAGGGTCCTCTGGGAACTCTGTGCGAAAAAATGCACAGCAGCATGACCATTGCCCGGGACGGCGATGTACTGACTGTTACCCGCCCCAACGACGATAAGGAAATGAGAAGTCTCCACGGACTGACCCGTGCACTGCTGTTCAATATGGTGCAGGGCGTAACCCAGGGATATTCCAAGAAACTGGAAATCAACGGCGTAGGCTACCGTGCTGAAAAATCCGGCACAAAGCTGAACCTGAAGCTGGGCTTCTCCCACGATGTTGTGTTCGAGGAAGGCGACAGCGTAACCTTTGAAGTACCGGATGCAAACACTGTAATCGTAAAAAGCCCCAGCAAGCAGAAATGCGGGGAGATCGCAGCGCAGATCCGGAAGAAGAGACCGCCGGAACCGTACCTTGGTAAGGGCGTGAAGTATGAAACCGAGCGTATCCGCCGTAAGGCCGGAAAAGCTGGTAAATAATGAAAGGAGGCGACAGGTATGGTAGCAAAAAGGGACAAAAATCAGCAGCGGCTGAGAAGACACCGCCGTGTGCGCGGTAAGATCAGCGGCACAGCAGCACGGCCCAGGCTGTGTGTATACCGTTCCAATAAGAACATCTACGCACAGATCATCGACGATGTGAAGGGCGTAACCTTAGTCTCCGCATCCACTGTAGAAGCAGGCTTCGAGGGCACAACCAGCAATAAGGAAGCAGCAAAGAAAGTGGGTCAGAAGGTGGCTGAGAAGGCACTGGCAGCAGGAATTGAAACAGTTGTATTTGACCGCGGCGGTTATATCTATCACGGACGTGTATCGGAGCTTGCAGAGGGCGCAAGAGAAGCAGGACTGAAGTTCTGATTCTCCCCTCCCATTTATCCGGTTTGTACACTGTTTAATTAACTTCAATTAAACAAATTCAAGGAGAAAAGACATGGCAAAGAATTTTGACGCATCAACCGTGGAGCTTCAGGAGCGCCTGGTTGCTGTAAACCGCGTGTCCAAAACAGTAAAAGGCGGACGTATTGCCCGCTTTGCAGCCCTGATGGTTGTCGGCGATGGCAACGGTCACGTTGGCTTTGGTCTCGGTAAGGCTGCAGAAGTGCCGGAGGCAATCCGCAAAGGCATTGAGGATGCAAAGAAAAATATGATCGAAGTACCCCTCAACGAAACCACCATTCCCCACGAGGTGCTTGGTGAGTTCGGCGCAGGCAAAGTATTGCTGAAGCCCGCCGCAGAAGGTACCGGAATCATTGCTGGTAAAACCGTTCGTGCAGTTGTAGAGCTTGCAGGCGTAAAGAATATCCGTGCAAAATGCTTGCGTTCCAACAACCCCACAAACGTAATCAAAGCTACACTGGAAGGTCTGAAGTCTCTTCGTTCCGCAGAACAGGTAGCGAAAACCCGCGGCATTAGCGTGCAGCAGGTTACAAAAGGCTGAGGGAGGGTAACGACATGACAAAAGTAACACTTTCAAGAAGCCTAATCGGAGCAAATCCGAAGCAGAAAGCAACTGCTGCGTCTCTGGGTCTGAGAAAGATCGGAGACAGCATTACCCATCAGGACGGACCCGTGCTGGATGGAAAGGTCAAGGTGATCTCTCACCTTGTAACCGTGGAGAAGGCGTAAACCACTCCAGACAGAAATATGTGCATCCGTAAGAGAGGCACAAAAAAAGAATGATTTCAACGTAAGGAGGAAAAACCATGAAGCTCCATGAACTTTCACCGGCACCAGGATCTGTAAAGCAGGTATGGCGCAAAGGCAGAGGCCCGGGAAGCGGCAACGGCAAAACAGCCGGTAAAGGCCATAAGGGTCAGAACGCCCGCAGCGGCGGCGGAGTACGTCTTGGATTCGAAGGCGGACAGCTGCCTCTTTATAGAAAGCTTCCGAAGAGAGGCTTTAACAACATTCGTTTTGCAACACAGTATGCGATCGTCAATGTAGGCACACTGAACGATAAGTTTGCAGACGGTGAAACAGTCAATTTGGAAACACTTCTGGACAAGAAAATTGTCCGCAAGGGTCTGGATGGACTGAAAGTGCTGGGAAGCGGCGAACTCACTAAGAAATTAACTGTTGAAGCGGCTGTCTTTTCAGGTACGGCAAAAGAAAAGATCGAAGCGGCAGGTGGAAAGACTGAGGTGAAGTAAGATGTTCCAGACGATAAAAAACGCTTGGAAAATCGATGATTTGCGTCGGAAAATCGTATTTGCATTGTTCATTCTGCTTCTTTACAGAATCGGCGCACAGATTCCTGTTCCGTTCCTGACGGGGGATCTTGCAGCAAGTATGAATACGCAAACAGCAGGCTCCATCCTGCAGTATCTGAACATCTTGTCCGGTGGCGCGTTTGCACAGGCAACATTGTTTGCACTGGGTATCTCGCCCTACATCACAGCATCCATCGTGGTTCAGCTGCTCACCGTTGCTATTCCTCCTCTGGAGCGTCTCGCAAAAGAGGGTGAAGACGGTAAAAAGAAACTGAACCAAATCACACGGTATGTTACCGTAGCACTTGCACTCCTCACCGCAGTAGGATATTACTTCATGCTGCGCGGATATGACTATCTGACAGACAGAGGTGTGTTTGCAGCAATCGTTATCATCGCTTGCTACTGCGCCGGATCTTCTCTGGTTATGTGGCTGGCGGAAAAAATCAACGAGAGCGGAATCGGCAACGGTATCTCCCTGATCCTGTTTGCCAACATCGTTTCCCGGGGTCCCAGCATTGTGGCTCGTCTGTGGGCGTATGCTTCCGGTCAGGTTGAAGGCACCGCACAGTGGTTGGGCATCATCATCGCCGTTGCATCTGTTGTCATCGGTATTTTGATGGTAGCGCTGATCGTATTCATTACAAATTCCGAACGCCGCCTGCCTGTGCAGTATGCAAAGAAGGTTGTCGGACGGAAGATGTACGGCGGTCAGAATTCTACATTGCCCATTAAGCTGAACAACACCGGTGTAATGCCGATTATCTTTGCAAGCTCCATTGTCAGCATTCCTGCAACAATCGGCATGTTTGTAAACTACAAAGATTCCAAATTCTGGACCGGATTTTTCAACTTGTTTGACAGCAGCTCCGTTGTCTATATGATCCTCACGTTCTTCCTCATCATCGCGTTTGCATATTTCTATATCCTGATTTCCTTCAATCCGGTGGAAGTATCCAACAACCTGAAGAAAAACGGCGGATCAATCCCCGGTATTCGTCCCGGAAAGCCTACTTCTGATTATATCAAACGTGTTCTGAACAGAATTACGCTGATCGGTGCAATCTTCCTTGGCTTTATCGCTGTATTCCCCATGATTCTCAATCTGGCGTCCGGCGGAAAAATGGCAGGTCTCGCATTCGGCGGATCTTCCATCATCATTATCGTCGGCGTAATCATTGAAACCGCACGGGAAATCGAAGGCCAGATGACCATGCGCCACTACAAAGGATTTTTGGAGTAAGAAGAATGACGGTCTGAAAGAAACAATCAGACGTTTGGCTTCTTTCAGGCGGGAAAGGCATGGTACAACATGAAAACCATTAAGCTGATCCTTCTTGGCGCGCCGGGTGCCGGCAAGGGAACCCAGGCAAGCGTCATATCGGAAAAGTTTCACATCCCATCTATATCGACCGGCGCCCTGATCCGCGAAGCGATTGCGGCGCAGACGCCCCTTGGCGTGAGCGCTAAATCATTCATCGACACCGGTGCGCTGGTGCCGGATGAAGTGGTAATCGGAATGATCCGGGAACGGCTTGCCGAACCGGACTGCGCAGACGGCTTTATTCTGGACGGGTTTCCCCGTACAGTGCCTCAAGCCCAGGCGCTGGAGAAAATGGGTGTTGATGTCACAGACGTGATCAGCATTGAAGTATCTGACGAAAAGATCCAGAAGCGAATGGGAGGCAGGCGCGTTTGCAAAACCTGCGGCGCCACCTTCCATGTGGAGTATAACCCTTCTCCGGCAGGGGATATGTGCCCCTGCGGAGGCAAGCTCACGATCCGCAGCGACGACGAACCGTCTGTTGTGGCAAGCCGGCTGGCTACCTATCACAGCATGACGGAACCCTTAAAGGATTATTATTCCCAAAAAGGACTTTTGAAAATCGTCCACGGACAGGAGCAAATCGCAGATACCACCGCCCTCACGTTAGCCGCACTTGCGGACTGAGGGGATGGATGAAAAAAGGTACTATCATGATTTTTATTAAAAATCCTGAACAAATCAAAAAGATGCAGCGTGCCGGCAGAATTACCGGCGAAGCACTGGCGCTTGCCGGTGAAGCAGTACGGGAAGGGATCACAACCGCGGCACTGGATAAGATCATACGGTCTTATATCGAAAAGTGCGGTGCCCGTCCTTCCTTTCTGGGATACGGCGGATTTCCCGGCAGCGCATGTATCAGCATCAATGAGGAAGTTATCCACGGTATTCCGTCGGCGAAGCGGTACCTGGAGGAAGGGGATATTGTGAAAATCGACGTGGGCGCCTATATCGACGGCTTCCACGGAGACAGCGCAAATACCTTCCCTGTAGGAAAAATCAGCAGTGAAGCCCAGAGACTCATTGACGTGACAAAGGAATCCTTCTATTGCGGTGTCCGCGCCGCCCAGCAGGAACATGCCCGGATCGGCGACATCGGCGCCGCAGTAAACGGGTGTGTGTCCAAGGCGGGATTTTCCGTTGTCCGGAAATATGTTGGGCACGGCGTGGGAAAGGATCTCCATGAAGATCCCAATGTTCCCAATTACGGAACCGCCGGACGCGGTCCCCGGATCAGCCGGGGCATGGTCATCGCTATTGAACCAATGGTGAATGCAGGCGTTAGCGGGGTAATCGACCAGCCGGACGGCTGGACTGTGATAACTGCCGACGGAAAGCTGTCCGCTCATTATGAGCACACGGTGGCAATCACCGACGAGGGAGCCCTGCTCCTGACAAAGGTGGACTGATCCATGTGCATCGGAGCGGTGGTCAAAAGCAAAACCGGCCGGGACAGATACAGGCTGTATGTAATTGTCGGCGTGACGGAGGACGGTCGTGCGCTTATAGCAAACGGAAGACTCCATACGCTGGATAAGCCAAAGAAAAAGAATCTGCGGCATCTTGCGGTGCTCCGGCAGGGAGCAGCGCAAGCGTCCCCCTGTTGGGGGACAGACGATGCATTGCATGCCTATCTGCAGGATTTTGAAAAACAGGCATAAAAATCATGAAGAGACTCCAAGCAAGTCAGCGCAAAATGGTAAATGAAAGAGCATTTCGCACAGCGAAAACCGGCAAAAAGCCTGAGAAAGGTATGGACTTTTATTTATGCCAAAAGATGATGTAATCGAATTTGAAGGCGTTGTTGTTGAGGCACTGCCAAACGCAACCTTCAAGGTAAAGCTGCCCAATGAAATGATTGTGACCGCACACATTTCCGGAAAGCTGCGCATGAACTATATCAAGATTTTGCCCGGCGATAAGGTGACGGTGGAGGTTTCCATCTACGATCCCACCAAGGGCAGAATCACATGGCGTACGAAGTAAACGCAAATCGGCAAATCAAAGAAAGGCGGTTGTTACTGTGAAAGTAAAACCTTCTGTAAAAAAGATCTGCGAAAAGTGCAAAATCATTAAAAGACATGGCCGCGTAATGGTCATTTGCGAAAACCCCAAGCACAAGCAGAGACAGGGCTGAGTGCCCGTAAAGAGAGCGCCCTGCGGGGCACCGAACCAATCAAACCCGAAAGAGGTGAAAATAAGCTATGGCTCGTATATCAGGTGTTGATATTCCCAACCAGAAGCGTGTTGAGATTGCATTGACCTATATCTACGGAATCGGACTGAAAAGTTCCAAGGATATTCTTGCAAAAACCGGCATCAACCCCGACACACGCGCAAAGGACCTGACTGAGGAAGAAATTGCAAAGCTGCGTGATGAAATCGAAAACAACTACACAGTAGAAGGTGAACTTCGCCGTGAGGTTGCACTGAACATCAAGCGTTTGGTAGAAATCAACTGCTACCGCGGTATCCGGCACAGAAAAGGCCTTCCCGTACGTGGACAGAGGACCAAAACCAATGCAAGAACCAGAAAGGGTCCGGCAAAGACCATCGCCAATAAGAAGAAGTAAAGGAGTGAGCTGATTTCATGGCAAATGTAAAGAAAACGATCAAGAAGCGCCGCGACCGTAAAAACATTGAAAGCGGGGCCGCACATATCCGCTCCAGCTTCAACAATACGATCATCACCATCACAGACCTGCACGGAAACGCAGTTTCCTGGGCGTCTGCTGGTGAAATGGGATTCAAAGGTTCCAGAAAATCCACACCGTACGCAGCGCAGACTGCAGCAGAAACTGCAGCAAAGCTGGCTATGGAGCATGGAATGAAAACGGTAGAGGTATACGTAAAGGGTCCTGGAAGCGGACGTGAGGCTGCAATCCGTGCATTGCAGACAACCGGCTTGAACATTACCCTGATCAAAGACGTAACACCCATCCCGCATAACGGTTGCCGCCCTCCGAAGCGCCGCCGTGTATAACCTTTAAGGAGGAAGAATTTAATGGCAAGATATACAGGACCTTCCTGCAAGCTCTGCCGCAGAGAAGGAAAGAAGCTGTTCCTGAAGGGAGACCGTTGTCTCTCTGACAAATGTGCAGTATCCAGACGTGCAACTGTTCCCGGTCAGCATGGCGCAGGTCGTAAGACTGTAAAGGAATACGGCATGCAGCTGCGGGAAAAACAGACTGCCCGCCGTTATTATGGCGTACAGGAAAAGCAGTTTAAGAAATACTATGTAAAAGCGGATAAAAAGAGCGGTATCGCCGGTGAAAACCTGCTGTCCATTCTGGAAAGCCGTTATGACAACGCAGTATACAGAATGGGTCTCGCATCCAGCCGTAAGGAAGCAAGACAGCTGGTTCGTCACGGTCACTTTACCTTGAATGGTAAAAAGGCGGACATTCCGTCCATTATCCTCAAGGTTGGCGATGTGATCGAACTGCGTGAAAAGAGCCGTTCCAGCGAGAAGTTCAAAGGGCTCATCGAAGACATGGCAAATGTAACCGCACCCAAGTGGCTGGATCTGAACAAGGATGCAGTAAGTGCTAAGGTGATTGCAATGCCTGCCCGCGATGACGTTGACTTTGACTTCAACGAGCAGCTGATTATCGAGCTTTATTCTAAGTAATAACCTGCCATGCTGCAATGGTGCAAACGGCAGTGGTAGAAAAGCAGGAGTCAAGGCAGCTCCGGTGCGCCGCGCGTATATTGCAGCAGCGTTCCTGCCCTGTTTGATGGGGCGCAAAAGGATCAACGAATTAAATAATAGGAGGTTGTTACAATGATCGAAATAGAAAAGCCGAATATCATGACGCTGAATATGAGCGAGACAGGAGAATCGGGAACTTTTGTGGTCGATCCTCTGGAAAGAGGCTACGGTATCACTTTGGGTAACTCCCTGCGCCGCGTTCTGCTCAGTTCCCTCCCCGGCGTCGCTGTTACAAGTATCAAAATCGATGGCGTGCTTCACGAAATCTCCACTATTGACGGTGTAAAAGAAGATGTAACGGAAATTGTCCTGAATATAAAAGGAATTACGGCAAAGCTGCATTCTGTAACCACCAAAACGGTTATGCTGGATATGACCGGTCCCTGTGATGTCAAGGCCGGCGATATCAAGCAGGATGCAGACATAGAAATTCTGAATCCGGATCATCACATTGCTACTCTGGGCGATAATGTTCGCCTGCACATGGAGCTGAACTTTGCCAGAGGCAGAGGCTACTCCTCCCAGCAGAGAAACAAGCAGTGCTATCTGGATGAAAACCAGGGCGTGAGTGCTCCGGTGGGCACAATTTTCACCGATTCTATTTTCACACCGGTATACAATGTGAACTACAACGTGGAAAACACCCGTGTTGGAAATATCACAGACTTTGATAAACTGACAATTGAGATTTTGACCAATGGTACAATCTCGGCCAAGGAAGCGGTTTCTTTGGGCGCCAAGATACTCAACGAACATCTCAACCTGTTCGTGGATCTTTCGGACGAGGCGAAAAACGCTGAAATTATGGTGGAAAGCGTTGCAACTGTCAAAGAAAAAGTTCTTGAGATGACCATTGAGGAGCTTGACATGTCCGTGCGCAGCTTCAACTGCCTGAAGCGCGCGGGCATTGATACGGTGGAAGACCTGATCAATCGGACAGAGGATGAAATGATTCGGGTTAGAAACCTTGGAAAGAAATCGCTGGAGGAAGTTATCGCAAAATTGAATTCTCTCGGTCTTGAACTGAGAAAAGACGACGAGTGATAAACTGCCCCAAAAATAGTATTGCGAAAAGGAGGATATGAACATGCCCGGAACAAGAAAGCTTGGCAGGCCAACGGCCCACAGAAACGCCATGCTCCGTGGAATGGTAACCTACCTGCTGGAGAACGGTACAATCGAAACGACACTGACCCGTGCGAAAGAAGTACGTTCCATGGCAGAGAAGATGATAACACTCGGCAAGAAAAATACCCTTGCCTCCCGCCGTGCGGCACTTGCTTACATTACAAAGGAAGATGTGGTGAAGAAGCTGTTTGATCAGATCGCACCCAAATATGCTTCCAGAAACGGTGGATATACACAGATTTATAAACTCGGACCCCGCCGCGGTGACGCTGCGGAAATGGCAATGATCAAATTGATCGACGAAGCCGCTGAGTAATAAGAGAACAGGACGCTTTCCGATTGGAAGGCGTCCTGTTTTGTATATAAAAAACGCAATTGGGAAATCCTAATAAAAATGGATGAATCTGGAGGACCCAATGCAAAAAAGGTATAATTTATGTATCATGCTTTCATGTGTTATAATACTAGCCAGTCTGTGTTTGACGGCAACCGTTTGCGGTGCTGCATATATCAATGATGAGTCAGCGGAAAAGAAAATTGCCTGTATTGCTGATGGGAAATATAAAAAATCCGCATCTGTAGTACTCACCGAAGGGGAAAAGGCATTGCTATGCCGATTTGTCAGTGCGGAGTGCAGGGATGAACCGTATATTTGTCGGGTTGCCGCCGCGGCAGTGATTCTGAATCGAATAAAAAGCGATGGATTCTCAAATGGAGTGGAAAAGGTGATTTTTTCAGGCTGTGAATTTTCCAGTGTTCTAAATAATACACTTGGACAGGATATTTCTGAAGAAAACTGGGATTTGTCCATGCAGGCTGTCCGCCAAGCTATTGCCGGAGAGGATCCCGCCGGCGGCGCGCTGCATTTTGCCAGGGAAGGGGATGCAGCCATAACAAGCATAAGCTTTCGTGCCGGAGATATGGTGTTTGGTTGGTGAACAAGCTTCCGATCTTACAGGAACGATAAAAGCCACCCCTGTAGGTAAGCATAAATGAAAAAGGTATTACGCTGCGCGGTTCCAAGGGATCTGGCACGACGCACAAACTATATAAGGCTCCCCAACAAAGGGATTTCTGCACCGCACACCACCTTAAGCCCCCTTGTGTTGGAGCCACAGCTTCCCCCAATAAAAAGGCTTCCCAGCAAAGAGAGTTCTCACACTGCACCCAAAACTATAAAGGCCCCCTTGTGCAAAGGGGGCTGGCTCCGCATAGCGGAGGCTGGGGGATTGTTTGCATATACTGTCGATTTGTAGATTATTCAAATGATAGCAAGGACAATCCCTCCGACACGATCGTTGCGCTTGACTGTGCCACCTCTCCGGGAGTTCGCGCAGCGAATCTTCTCCACTGGGGAGGCTTTGGTTTGGAGGGGCTCCTCTTTGGTGGGGGGAGCCTTTTTCAGTCGGAGCCTGTTTCCATCGCTCATATTTATACAAAGGACTTCCTATCTTCCTTACACCCGATTGTGCACATCAACAAATCAAGGCTGTTCACGGATTATACCTTGACAAGTACATTTATAGGATGTATAATTATACAAATATACTGATTAAATAATCGAAAATATACATACGGACTGCATAAGCAGATCCAATAGAAAGCGGGTACATAAAATGACAAAGGTATTTATCGACGGAAAAGAAGGAACAACCGGTCTGCAAATTTGGGAGCGGTTAGCAGGACGGGACGATCTGGAACTGCTGGTTCTGCCGGAAGAACTTCGTAAGGATCCCGCTGCCCGAAAGGACGCACTGAACAGTTGCGATATTGCATTTTTCTGCCTGCCGGATGCCGCGGCAAGAGAAGCGGCAGCTATGATTGAAAATCCCGCAGTTCGCGTGATTGACGCGTCGACCGCGCACCGTACCGCACCGGGTTGGACATATGGATTCCCGGAGCTTTCCACCGATATCCGAAAATCTGTGGAAACTGCATCCAGAGTCGCCAATCCAGGATGCCATGCCAGCGGATTTATCGCCCTAATCCGTCCCCTTGTGGACGCAGGACTCCTTGCAAAAGATGCCGCCCTTTCCAGTTTTTCCATCACAGGCTATAGCGGAGGCGGCAAGGGCATGATTGCCGGATATGAAAACGCAGAGCGGGATAGCCTGCTGGATTCTCCCAGACAGTACGGTCTGTCTCAAAATCATAAACATCTGCCGGAAATGCAAACCCTGTGCGGACTTTCCCAGGCGCCTGTATTCTGCCCCATCGTATCCGATTATTATTGCGGCATGGAAGTCACCGTTCCCCTGTTTGCCGGCATGCTTCGCGGCAGCGCGGCAGATGTGCGGGCAGCTTACGCAGCACTGTATACCGGACCCATTGTACGCTATACCGATCATGCAGATGAATCCGGGTTTCTCTCTGCGGGAAAATACGCCGCATGGGACGGTATGGAAATCTCCGTCCACGGAAATGATGAACGGATTCTCCTGTGTGCACGGTACGATAACCTTGGAAAAGGTGCGTCCGGTGCCGCTGTGCAAAGCTTCAATATTATGACCGGACAGCCGGAAACGAAGGGTTTGCGGCTGGGAGACTGAAATTACTCTAAAATATGTTGAAGTTGCAGGACAATTGTTGACTTATAGCGTGAAACAAAGTATAATATAAGGAAGGAATTTTAGAAGATTGGTGACCGATATGAATTTTGTGTCAGGCGGTGTTTGCGCCGCAAAAGGATTCAAAGCGGCAGGGGTGCATTGCGGCATCCGGAAGAATAAAACAAAGAAAGATCTTGCATTGATCGTCAGCGAGAAAAAAGCGGCGGCGGCGTGCGTATATACAAGAAATCTGGTGAAGGGTGCCCCCATTGCAGTCACCAAAGCCCATGTGGCAGACGGAACTGCCCAGGCGATGATCTGCAATAGCGGAATCGCCAATACATGCGCCAGCGATGGCATAGAAACAGCAAACGGCATGTGTCAGCTTGCGGCAAAGGCACTGAACATTCCGGCAGAGGATATTGTGGTAGCATCCACCGGTGTGATCGGACCGTCTCTCCCGCTGGAGCCGATTGAATCTCATATGGGCGAGCTTGTGGCAAACCTGTCTGCGGAGGGCAGTGGGGACGCAGCAACAGCGATTATGACGACAGATACGGTAAAAAAAGAGGTTGCAGTCTCTTTTGAAATAAACGGCGTGGAATGCAAAATCGGTGGCATCGCCAAGGGAAGCGGTATGATTCATCCCAATATGGCGACTATGCTGGTGTTCGTGACTACCGACTGTAATATTGCTCCTGAAACGCTGCAAAAAGCGTTGTCCGCGGACGTGGTGGATTCCTTCAACATGATCAGCGTGGACGGAGATACCTCTACCAACGATATGGTAACAGTCCTTGCCAACGGCATGGCAGGAAATACACAAATTACAGAGGAAGGTCCTGCCTTCACCGCCTTCTGCGAAGCGCTGGCGGCAGTAACCCGCACCTTGTGCAGAATGCTTGCGGCAGACGGAGAGGGCGCAACCAAATTGCTGGATTGTACCGTTTCCGGTGCATCCGATGTTGCTACTGCGAAAACAGCGGCAAAAAGCGTTATTTGCTCTTCTCTTGTAAAAACAGCTATGTTTGGCGCAGACGCCAACTGGGGGCGTGTCCTTTGTGCCCTTGGATATGCCGGCGTAGATTTGGACGTAGAAAAAATCAATGTATCCTTTAAAAGCGCGGCAGGGGAAATTCCAGTGTGCAGGAACGGTGCAGGCATTCCCTTTGATGAAGACACGGCAAAAAAAATCCTTTTGGAAAATGATATACAGATTCTCATAGATCTGCAAAGCGGCGATGCCAGCGCCCAGGCGTGGGGCTGCGATCTTACCTATGATTATGTGAAAATAAACGGAGATTACCGGACATGAGTAGTACAAAGCCCAGCGCAGAAGTCACCTCCCAGGTGCTGATTCAGGCGCTGCCGTATATACAGAAATATAAAGATAAAGTCATAGTTGTCAAATATGGCGGAAACGCTATGATCAATGAGGAACTGAAGGACGCGGTCATGGGAGATATCGTCCTCCTCCATGCAATCGGCATTAAGGTGGTGCTGGTGCACGGCGGCGGTCCGGAAATCACTGATATGCTCCGGCGGGTCGGCAAGAAAAGCGAGTTTGTAGACGGTCTGCGGGTTACCGATAAGGAAACGGCGGAGCTTGTACAAATGGTCCTTGCCGGAAAAGTCAATAAAAGTCTCGTGGATCTGGTTTCCCGCAAGGGTGGCAGAGCCATCGGTCTGTGCGGTATCGATGCAGGCATGATCCGCGCCCGTATGGCGGACAGCCGGCTGGGATATGTAGGTGAGATCACCGATATAGATATCCGCCTCATTGCCGATGTGCTGGAAAAGGGATATATTCCTATAATCTCCACTGTGGGCAGCGATGACGAAGGAAATGTATACAATATCAACGCAGACACCGCAGCGTCCCGGATTGCCGGCGCACTTCAAACAGAGTCTCTCATTATCATGACCGATGCGCCCGGCGTTCTCCAGGAAAAAACAGACCCCACCACGCTGATTCCGAAAATTTTCGTGTCCGATACTCTGCGCCTTGCCAAAGAAGGGGTGCTGGACGGCGGCATGATCCCCAAAGTGGATTGCTGTAAGGACGCGATCCGCCGGGGTGTAAACCGAGTGTTTATATTGGACGGAAGAGTGCCTCACTCCATTTTGATTGAAATATTTACGGACGCCGGACTGGGCACTATGTTTGTCGGCGGCTGAAATACTGAAAAGAAAGAAGTTGTTCTCGCTGTTATGGAAAACATACAGGAACTGACCAATACATATATTGCAAAAACCTATAACCGTGCTCCCCTGCAACTGATCCGGGGAGAGGGTTCCCTCGTATACGATACGGAGGGTAAACGGTATATTGATCTTGGAACAGGCATTGCGGTAAACCAATTTGGCATTGCAGATCCCGCATGGATTCAGGCAGTGACCGCACAGCTTTCCTGCCTGCAGCATACCTCCAATATCTATTACAGCGCACCCGGCGCTGCGTTGGCGCAGATGCTCTGTCAGCGTACCGGAATGGAGCGGGTGTTTTTCTCCAACTCCGGCGCAGAGGCAAACGAGTGTGCCATCAAAACAGCCCGCAGACGGGCATACCAAACCTACGGAGACGAATCCCATAGCACCATTATTACCCTGCAGGGCTCCTTCCATGGACGCACCATCACCACTCTGTCCGCAACCGGACAGGACTGCTTCCATACGGAATTCGGTCCCTTCACCGGCGGATTTGTGCACGCCCGTCCCGGGGATATTGAAGACTTGCATCGTTTGGCGGACAGCTGCGGCTGCTGCGCCGTAATGTTGGAGACCATCCAGGGAGAGGGTGGCATCAACGTGCTGGATCGGGAGTATGTCCGGGCGGCATGGGAACTGTGTCAAGAACGGGATATGCTGCTGATCGTGGACGAGGTCCAGACCGGCAACGGCAGAACCGGCAAGCTGTATTCTTATATGCATTATGATATCACCCCGGATATTGTTACCACTGCAAAGGGACTTGCGGGGGGGCTACCTATGGGCGCAACCCTGCTTGGCAGCCGTTGTGCAGACGTGCTTACTCCCGGATCCCACGGCTCTACCTTTGGCGGTAATCCGGTCGCAGCGGCAGGCGCAGTCAGCATCATCGAACGGATCGACGATGCACTTCTTGAAGCTGTGCTTCAAAAGGAACAGCTTATCCGTACCGCCCTTGCAGACGCGCCCGGCGTAATCGGTGTGAGCGGACGGGGACTGATGCTGGGCATCCGGTGCGAAAAGAAAGCTGGGGATATCATGTCCCGTGCAGCGGAGGAAGGCGTGCTGGTGCTGACCGCAAAGGATAAAGTCCGGCTGCTGCCTGCACTGAATATTCCGGATGATTTGCTGCTGGAAGCTATGGAAATTCTGAAAAGGGTGATTGCAGAATGAAAAATTTTCTCACCATGTCGGATTTGCAGCCTAAGCAAATCCATGAAATTCTGAATCTGGCAGATCAGTTGAAATATGAAAAACAGCATAGAGTGGGACACCCTATGCTCCAAGGGAAAACGCTGGGCATCGTGCCGGGAAGTTCCTCTTCCCGCACCCGGATTTGTCTGGAAGTGGGAATGTATGACCTGGGCGGTCAGGCAGTGTCCCTGCCGGCAGACAGCCTGCGGGAGCAGGACGGATCCCGGATCCGGGAAAGCGCACAGTGCTATTCCCGTTTTGTGGATGTGATTGCTCTGCGTGCTCTGCCCCATACAGTGCTCACCGATTTCGCACAGGAAAGCGGCGTACCTGTTCTTAACGGAGCTTCCGATCTGGCGGATCCCTGCGGAACTCTTGCGGATCTCATGACGATCCGGGAGCGGTGCGGATCCTTTAAAGGGCTTCGCCTTTGCTATGCCGGACCCACCGGCGCCGCGGCAAACAGTCTCATTGCAGGTGCGTTGGCACTGGGAATGGACGTTGCAACCATGACTGCGCCCTGTGCGGAAGAAACCGGCGCGCCCCTGGATTGCGGCGGCTGGAAGAAATTTGATAACCTTGCCGACGCCGCAGCCGGCGCCGACGTGTTATATACAGGTCCCCTTTCTTCATGGGGAGAAATTGACAGCGCAGTTGTATCTGCCGGAAAACCCGACATGCTGGTGCTTCACAGACAGCCGGCAAAGCGGGGCGGCGAGGTTTCCGAAGACGTTTTTGCCGCCCATACGGAAGAAATTTACGATCAGGCGGAGAACAAGCTCCATGTGATAAAAGCGCTCCTTGTAAAGCTGCTGCTGCAGTGAGGATATAAGCAGGATGGGAAAAGAAGCCAAAGAAAGGTGTAAATGGATAGTATGAAAAAAGCGTATTTGATTTTGGACGGGGGACAGGTGTTCGAGGGCTACCGGTTCGGTGCCGAGACGGACACTGTAGGCGAATTGGTATTCACCACCGGTATGGTGGGGTATATCGAAACGCTTACCGACCCCAGCTACTTTGGACAGATTGTGCTGCAAACCTTCCCTCTGATCGGGAACTATGGCATAATCAGCGAAGATTTTGAAGGGAAGCCCGCCGCAAAAGGATACGTGGTGCGGGAATGGTGTGATACACCTTCCAACTTCCGCAGTGAAGGAACGGTAGACGCGTTCCTCAAAAAAGCAGGTATCCCCGGCATCTGGGGTGTAGATACCCGGGAAATCACCCGGATTATCCGTGAGGAGGGCGTTATGAACGCCATCATTACCGATAAGATTCCTGAAGATTTGACGGATGTGCATACATATACCATCAAGGACGCAGTAAAAAGCGTGTCCTGCCAGTCTCCGACCACCTATCCGGCAAACGGAGAAGAAAAATTCAAGGTAACACTGATCGACTACGGCTTTAAAATGAATATTGTCCGGGAGCTTACCAAACGGGGCTGTACCGTAACGGTCGTTCCCTATGATACAACAGCGGAAGAAATCCTTGCCGGCAAACCGGACGGCGTCATGCTTTCCAACGGTCCTGGGGATCCCACGGAAAATACAGGCTGTATCCGGGAAATTCAGAACTTGCTGGGGAAGGTGCCGATTTTTGGAATCTGTTTGGGTCACCAGCTTTTGGCGCTTGCAAACGGTGGTAAAACTGTCAAACTGAAATACGGTCACAGAGGCGCCAACCAGCCTGCCAAAGAGCTTTACGGAAAGCGGACGTATATTACCTGCCAGAACCACGGCTACGCAGTGGTGTCCGACAGCATCGGCGATGTGGGCAGAGTTACGATGATTAACGCAAACGACGGCACCTGCGAGGGAGTGGAATATCCTGCCCTCCATGCCTTCTCTGTTCAGTTCCACCCGGAGGCTTGTTCCGGTCCGCTGGACACAAACTATTTGTTCGACCAGTTCTTTGCATGGATGGGAGGTTCAGACAATGCCGCTGAATAAGAATATTAAAAAGGTACTGATGATCGGAAGCGGTCCGATTGTGATCGGTCAGGCAGCAGAGTTCGACTACGCAGGCGCACAGGCGTGCCGTGTGCTGAAAAAGGCAGGCGTCAACGTGGTGCTGGTCAACTCCAACCCGGCTACCATTATGACGGACAACGCCCTTGCGGATGAAATCTATCTGGAACCCCTGACGGTGGAAACGGTCAAACGTATCATCGAAAAAGAACGTCCCGACAGCCTTCTTGCAGGACTTGGCGGACAAACCGGTCTGACTCTTGCAATGCAGCTCTCCAAAGACGGATACCTGGAGGAGCAGGGCGTGCGCCTGCTTGGTACGGACGCACGCGCTATTGACCGGGCAGAGGACCGGCAGATGTTCAAGGATACCATGGCAAAAATCGGACAGCCGGTGGTGCCCTCCGACATTGCAAATACAGTAGAGGACTGCCTGGAAGTGGCAAAACGCATCGGCGGATATCCCGTAATTGTACGCCCCGCCTTTACCCTTGGCGGCGGCGGCGGCGGTGTTGCCTACAGCGAGGAAGAGCTGCGGGTCATCGCACGGACCGGCTTGGATGTGTCCCCCATTACCCAGGTACTCATCGAACGGTATATCGCCGGATGGAAAGAAATCGAATTTGAAGTGATGCGGGATGCTGCCGGCAACGCCATTGCAATCTGTTCCATGGAGAACTTTGACCCGGTTGGCGTGCATACCGGAGATTCCATCGTTGTGGCACCCGCACTGACTTTGTCGAATACAGAGTATCAGATGCTCCGTTCCGCATCCCTGGATATCGTGTCCGAACTGGGCATCGTGGGTGGCTGTAACTGTCAGTTTGCTCTGAACCCGGATTCCTTTGAATATGCAGTAATCGAAGTAAATCCCCGTGTGTCCCGTTCATCCGCCCTTGCATCTAAAGCAACCGGATATCCCATTGCAAAGGTTACTACCCAGCTTGCTCTTGGCTATACGCTGGATGAAATTCAGAACGAGATCACCGGCAAAACCTGCGCCTGCTTTGAACCTACTGTAGACTATGTGGTGCTGAAATTCCCCAAATGGCCCTTTGATAAATTTGTCAATTCCAGCCGGAAGCTGGGTACCCAGATGAAAGCCACCGGTGAGGTTATGTCTATTGCGCCCTCCTTTGAAATGGCTGTTATGAAAGCAATCCGTGGCGCGGAGATTTCACAGGATACCCTGAATATGGAGCCGAAAACGGCGCTTCCTCTGAAGGAACGTCTTGCAGCCCAGGACGATGTGCGGATTTTCACTGTGTTTGAAGCCTTGAAGAACGGCATGGACATGGATGAAATCTTCAGTATCACAAAGATCGACCGCTGGTTTTTGAACAAACTGAAGCGGCTTGCAGATTTTGAAAAGAAAATCGCCGGCGGACTGTCCGATGAAGACTACTATACTGCAAAGAAACTGGGCTATACAGACGCTTCTATTACCGCTCTCAGCGGACGGAAGGATCTGCCGGAGTCCACTGCGGTATATAAAATGGTGGATACCTGCGGCGCAGAGTTTGCCGCACAGACTCCCTATTTCTATTCCACTTATGATAAGGAATGTGAATCCCGTTCCTTCCCCAAAAGCGGAAAACCGGTTATTATGGTACTGGGAAGCGGTCCCATCCGAATCGGGCAGGGAATCGAATTTGACTATTCCTCTGTACACTGCGTATGGACGCTGAAGGAATTGGGCTATGACGTGGTTATTGTCAACAACAACCCGGAAACCGTTTCTACAGACTATGATACTGCAGACCGACTGTACTTTGAGCCTCTGTGCCCCGAAGATGTTATGAACATCATCAAGGCGGAAAATCCTGTGGGCGTGGTGGTTGCATTCGGCGGACAAACGGCGATCAAGCTCACAAAGCTTTTGGACGAAAATGGAATCCAGATTCTGGGTACCTCCGCAGACGGCATTGATATTGCCGAGGACAGAGAACGGTTTGACGCACTTCTGGAGGAATTCTCCATCCGCCGTCCGAAGGGGCATGGCGTTATGTCCTGTGAGGAAGCCCTTGCAGCGGCAAACGAGCTGGGATATCCCGTGCTGCTCCGCCCCTCCTACGTAATCGGCGGTCAGAATATGACCATTGCTTACGACGACGAAAGCGTGCGCCGGTATATGAAGATCATTCTGTCCGGTGAGATTGACAACCCTGTGCTGGTTGATAAATATATGATGGGTACAGAACTTGAGGTAGACGTAATCTCCGATGGCAAGGATGTGCTTATCCCTGGTATCATGGAGCATATCGAACGGGCAGGCGTTCACTCCGGCGACTCCATTGCCGTGTACCCGCCTTATAACCTCAACGACCTGATGCTGGAAAAAGTTATCGACTGTTCCACAAAGTTGGCGCTTTCTCTTGGCACCAAAGGGCTTGTCAACATCCAGTACCTTATTTATCACGGGGAACTGTATGTAATCGAAGTGAACCCCCGCGCGTCCCGTACCGTTCCTTATATCAGTAAGGTTACCGGTGTGCCGCTGGTGGATATCGCCAGCCGGGTTATGACCGGCGCAGCCCTTGCGGATCTTGGCTACGGCACAGGTCTGTATAAGACTCCGCCGTATTTCGCGGTAAAAGTGCCTGTGTTCTCCTTTGAGAAGCTGTCTGATGTAAACTCCATTCTTGGTCCTGAAATGAAATCTACCGGTGAAGTGCTGGGTATCGGACGAACCATGGCAGAAGCCTTGTTCAAGGGACTTACTTCCGCAGGCTTTGATCTGAAGCTCCCCAGCCACGGAAAAATCGGCGCGCTGATCAGCGTGTGCGAGCATGACAGCTTTGAGGTTGTAACTCTGGCAAAGAAATTCCACGATCTGGGTATTGAGATTTATGCAACGCCCGACACGGCAAAAACCATCGCCCAGCTTGGTATCGAAGTAAATACCGTTTGCAGTATGGATCAGGGCGATGATATGATGCAGCTCCTGGAATCCGGCAAGGTCAGCTATGTAATCTATACCGGCGCTGTTCATGACGATACAGTAGGAGATTACATTACCTTGCATCGCCGTGCAATTCAGCTTTCTATCGCATGTCTCACCTCTCTGGATACGGCAAACGCCCTTGCAGATATTTTTGCGTCCCGTTATAATCAGCAGAATACTGAGACAGTGGATATCAACAACATGCGCACTAAGCGGCAGAAGGTGCACTTCTCCAAAATGGAAGGCAGCGGCAACGATTATATCTTCATTGATAACTTTGACGAAAAGATTACCTGTCCCGAATCTCTCTGCGTGGCACTGTGCGACCGCAACTGCGGCATCGGCGGCACCGGTATCGTCCTTATGGAAAAATCTCACATTGCAGATGCAAAAATGCGGATTTTCAACCAGGACGGCAGTGAAGGTAAAATGGCGGGCAACAGTATCCGCTGCGTGGCAAAATATCTGTATGACACCGGCGTGACATCGAAAAAAGTAGTGCAGATTGAAACGGCAAGCGGCGTTCGGACCCTGCGTCTGTATACCATGAACGGAAAGGTTTCTTCCGTTTCTGTTGATATGGGTCAGGCAAGTCTGAATCCCGCGGATATCCGCACGACCCTTACCGGAGATGAAATCGTCAATCGCCCGGTAACAATCGGCGGTGAGGAATTTGCAATCACCTGTGTTTCTGTGGGTAACCCACACTGCGTAGTATTTTGCAGCCGCGTGGATGATGTGGATATTGAAACGGTAGGTCCTCAGTTTGAAAACGCGGATATTTTCCCGGATCGTATCAATACGGAGTTTGTTCGTGTAGTCAATGAAGCAACCCTGAAAATGCGTGTGTGGGAGCGCGGCAACGGCGAAACCCTTGCCTGCGGTACCGGCGCGTGCGCAGCGGTAGTGGCTGCTACCCGTCTGGGATACTTCAAGAAGGGCACAGACGTGACCGTGAAGCTGCCCGGCGGCGATTTGATCGTGCGCTATACGGATGAGGGGGTTACTCTCACCGGGGAAGCAAAGCTGGTATACGAAGGGGAAGTAGAGCTGTAAGGGATCTATTTCAAATTAGTATAAAGAAAAAATCAAAAACTGCTTGATTTTTTCACACGGATGTGATATAATAACAGGGCACTTTAGAGAGACCATAGAGTGCCCTATATGGAGAAGTCGCGTAGCTGGTCGAGCGCGCACGATTGGAAATCGTGTAACCGTCAAAAGCGGTTCGAGAGTTCGAATCTCTCCTTCTCCGCCAAAAAGAGACAAACTTGTTTTAGAGCTGGTTTGTCTCTTCTTTTACCCACAAATAGGCTAAAAATAGAATGATAGCATTGATAACGACTTGATTTTGATGAAAATCAGGTCGTTTTTTCTTTTGCTTATTAAAATTATAAGCCATAAATATACTAATTTGCAGGTTATGGCTATAAGAAAAAAGCCAAAGAAAGTTTTAAATCCACTAATATTTATTTTATTCTTGTGAAACCCACAAATTAATGATATAATTAGAAAGGAATTTATAATATGAAGTTGTCTTATATAGAATCAAAGATTTTTGGCAAAGTTTGTTATGGATTTCGTCGAAATAAAGACGGCATTGTTGAAACAATACCGGACAAGGCTGAAGTTGTTAAAATGATATTCTCACTTTATTTGGATGGAAACAGCTTAGAGAATATCCAATATTACTTGCTGGATGCCAAGATCCCTTCTCCATCTGGAAAAGAAAAATGGAGTCGAGATGTATTGAATAAGTTATTAAATAACTACAAATACACTTTTGGTATCGTTAGTCATGAACTGTTTGAAGCTGTAGAATGTTTAAAGGAAAGTAATTGCCGAAATCCAAATCGAAGTGTAGAGGATGTAGATGAATGGGACGAGCAACAAGAACGGAACTACTGTGGGCTTATGCTATAACACGTGAGGAGTTTCTAAAACGCGTGAATGATAAAGTTGAACTTCATCCAGAGGAGTGGGAAGATATCCGCGATACTCTATTTAAGGCGATGAGCAAAGAGAAAACTCCTATATATGAGCCTAAAATGAATGCATATCTGGAAGACACAGTATACAAATATTTACGTCCGACGGATGAGCCTATGTCACTGACGGATATTGCGAGAAGGTTTGAACCAGAAAATCCGAGTTATTTGATTCAAAGCTGGCTTCGCAATAGAAATACGATTGAGTTTCTCGGAGAATGGGAACGCAATAACAATAAGGAATTCAACGAGGAAGCTTTTCAAAAATTACTGAAAGATGTTCGCTCGCCGTCCTATACGCTGACTCCAAAGAGATGGATTGAAACTGTGAATGCTATTGGACTTGAATCCAAGCGTGGCAAAAACGGAGGCACGATGGCACATCCGTTTATTGCCTGTGATTTTGAAATGTGGAATGATATGCAGCTTCGATATAAGGTGCTGAAGCATTTTATGAGTTCAAGGGTTGAAACGGACGATGAGGAATAAAGGCAATAAGAACATAAGGAGGATGCATTATGAATGAGTTTGATCGCAACATTTTGATAGTCAACGAAAATATATGTAAAAATATTGCAAGTATCACTAAAGAAGACAGAGGTTTTAGATCACAAAATATTTTGAATAATCTGCGTCATTTAGTAGAAGCAATTGCACAGCGTATTTATAGCGAAAAAGAAACAATTACGCTTAACAAATATGATGATATAGAACGCTCTGTTTCATATGTTGCATCCAGAGGAGAATTGCGCTTCCTGAACCGTTTTCACTATTTTCTTCAAGCAGCAGTTTCGCATTTTATCCCTGATGAAGATGGAGCAACGCGCCTCATGCTAAAATATTATGAGTGGCTTATCAGGATTCGGGAATATGCAAAAAGCACTTTCAATCTTGATATTTTAGAAAATCTGGAGGATTACCCTTACGATCAAGATGATTCATTGTTTGAATATTATGAAAAAATTGCGTTTTGCTTAGACCGTGCACAGTACACGCATAAGTCACCCCAAAGTAGGTTTTATGTTCAAAAAAGCAAAACCTTCTTTGTCAGCGGGAAAATATATTATGAAATTACTGTCACGCCTGCAGATGATTACTCGAGTAAATTTAACAGGTTTACTGTATTTTCTAACAAAGAAATACCGACGTATTATGCTATAAAACTGAGTTTTATTGATGACGAAATCGAGATTTTAGGACGCCGTATGCCAATCAGGATGATTAACACATATTTTGTTGCAATTCGCCCAGTGGAATTCGAAGATTTTTCTCGAATTCTGAACATGCAAAAAGTGAGCACAGGAACCAAAGAATACCATGCCATGATGGAATATCTCACTGTATCTGGAATTAGTCTGTCCGAATTGGTAACTATGGCTGACGAATATTATGATGTTGTTAAAACAGAAATCCAAAATTCAAGCAACTCTAATAACCTATTTAACTCCCTGGATAGATGCAGGCAACTCATTAAATCAAAAGCCCCCGGTAGCAACATTATGCGGTATATTTTGCTAAAAATGCGACATCATATTATGAAACGCCAGATAGCTGACCGCGCTAACAACTGGCTATCTTACTTATGCTTATGGAATGAGTGTCTTCCTTTCGACAAAATGCCTTTTGATGCTTCTTTGGTTTACCATAACCCTACCTTGTTTGATGTTTTTTCTTGTATCAGTAGCAAAGGACGCGAGCATGAGATATTATCGCGGAAAATTCGAAGTAACACCGAGCGAAATGTCCAATTGTTTACACCCACCAAAGATGTTGAATATATTGGTAATGTTCCAGAACTTGCAAATAAGTTCAATTCGTTGCTTATTCGCAAGCACATTCCAGTTAGGAGTCTAATAGTCGAGAATGAGCGAGTATATATAAACGGATACGAGTCTGACACCGTTGATATTATTAATAACCTCATTGGACGTACCGGCAGTGGTTTGACAGGATACCATAATACAATGGTTGCTTGGCTTCAAGAAATGCCTGTTGTTGACTGTGATGAAAAGAAAACTATACTGCTTGACATGTTTGCAAAACATGATCTTGCTATGATATATGGGGCAGCTGGAACGGGAAAAACAACGTTGATAAAGCACTTGTCAATGTATTTTGCAGATTCCAGTAAATTGTATTTAGCGAATACAAATCCTGCAAAGGAAAACCTTCGTCGACAGATAAAAGTAAGCAATAGCGAATTTAGCACTATAGCAAGTTGTGGCCCTCTTGTTGATGGGCGTAGATATGATATTGTTTTTATTGACGAGTGTAGTACAGTCGATAATTTTGCAATGAAGGAATTGCTGAAAAAGTTACAATGCCGGTTACTTGTGCTAGTAGGGGATGTATATCAGATACGTTCCGTTAAATTTGGAAACTGGTTTAGTTTGGCACGCTACTTTTTAAAGTCGGAAATCATTTACGAGTTAACCACCCCATTTCGCAGTAGGAATAGTGGAATGAGAAAACTTTGGGATAAAGTTCGCCATTTAGACGAGCGATCAGAGGAATTCATAGCAATACATCATTATGCCTCTGAATTAGACGATAGTATTTTTGAGCATGAAGATCAGGATGAAGTTGTTCTATGTTTAAATTACGACGGCCTTTACGGTGTTAATAACATCAATCGTTTTCTGCAGAATGATAACCCAAATCCTGCGGTGTATTGGGATTCGTGGATATATAAAATTGGAGATCCGGTTATATTCAACGAATACAACCATTTTTATCCGACGTTATACAACAATCTGAAGGGTTGGATTCGTCATATAGAAAGAACAGATACAGTTATAAAGTTTGATGTGGAAGTAGATATGCCGTTAACTGAATTTGCTGCAATGACTGCAGGTTTTAGTTTGCTTGAATGCGATGTTCCTGGTCATTCATTGATTCATTTTTCAGTTGATCGTTATGTTGATGATGACGGACGCGAGAGACAGAACGCAGAAGTAGTTCCGTTCCAAGTTGCATACGCTATTTCTATCCATAAAGCACAAGGACTGGAGTATAACTCTGTTAAGGTCGTTGTTACTAACGAAATTGAAGAGTTAATAACCCACAACATTTTCTATACAGCCATTACAAGAGCGCGTGAAAAACTGAAAATTTATTGGACGCCAGAAACTCAGCATAAGGTGCTAACCGAAATGAAGCTCATTTCTTGTAAGAAGGATGCATATATTATTTCCAATAAGCATAACATTCCTGTTATAAACAGATACGACTAATCTCTTCGAGAGTTCAAATCTAACTTCCAAAAAGCCGAAAATATCTTTTTCATGTGGCTCTTACATCAAAAGAAACGACAACAAAGTTGTCGTTTCTTTTTTTGTTTCAGAAAGACATGCAGTCAGATTCAAGCCTCCCCCAGCAAAGGGAGCTCCCACGTATGCACAAATTTTACAAGGCTCCCATGTGAGGATCCACTGCGTGGCTCCATAGGGAGCTGTCGCGGCTTAGCCGTGACTGAGGGATTGTTATGTAATACTGTCAAATTGGAAATACTACAAAATGATCGTAGGAACAATCCCCCCGCCGATTACATCGGCACCCCCCTTTGCACAAGGGGGGCTTCGTTGGTAGAAGCCTACGGTGTGCCCCCTTTACTGAGGAGAGGCATAAAGAGAGACGGAGTTTACGCTGTATCGCCCCTTGGAACTGCGTAGCAGGTCCTCACATGGGGGCTATTGCTTAGTAGCCGTCAACAGCACGCTTCTGCCATTTACTTTGCTACGCGGCTCCAGCCGGGGGAGCCGATTGCTTGTAAGATGCTTTTGCTGGGAGGAGGGCATTAACTGCCTGCGCACAGGATATACTAAAAACACAAACAAAAGAAGGGAAGTAGTAACAATGTCCGTTATAAACGTAGATAAAAATAATTTTGATTCTGTAAAAAACAGCGATAAACTGGTTCTTCTCGATTTTTATGCAGATTGGTGCGGTCCGTGCCGCATGGTATCTCCGGTGGTGGATGAAATTGCGGAGGAAAATCCGCAGATTCTCGTGGGTAAAATCAATGTGGACAATGAACCGGAGCTTGCAGGGGAGTTTAACGTGGCGAGCATCCCTACACTGGTTGTAATGAAGCACGGCAAAGTCGTGCAGCAGTCTGTCGGGGCAAAACCAAAGCCGCAGATTCTTGCCATGCTAGAGGAATAATTTGAGGCAAAAATGCAGCATCTGTATGATATGATTATTATCGGCGGAGGTCCTGCCGGATATACAGCCGCTTTGTATGCAGTCCGCGCGGGATTGGATACCCTTGTAGTGGAGCGGATGTCCCCGGGTGGGCAGATGGCACTCACCGGAGAAATTGACAATTATCCGGGGTTTGACACGGGCATAGACGGGTTTGCGCTTGGTATGCAAATGCAGAAGGGAGCAGAACGGTTTGGCGCAAAAACTGCATATGCAGAGGTAGTAAAGGTCGATTTTTCTAAAAAAATCAAAACTATAGAAACAACAAGCGAAATCCTGCAGACTAAAACCGTTGTTATCGCTGCCGGTGCAAATCCCCGTCGATTGGGTGTGCCAATGGAAGAAGAATGGACAGGCAAAGGCGTGCATTATTGCGCGCACTGTGATGGCAGATTTTATAAGGATAGAACTGTTCTTGTTGTTGGCGGCGGCAATTCTGCTGCGGCTGACGCATTGTATCTTTCTCACCTTGCCGCAAAAGTATATGTGGTGCATCGCAGAGACAGTCTCAGAGCCACAAAAATTTATCATGTGCCTTTAATGCAAGCAAAAAATGTGGAATTTCTATGGAACAGCACCGTGTCCGAACTGCTTGCAGACAGCCGGATTACCGGCGCGAAGATTCAAAATGTGCATACCCACGACTGTACGGATATCACTTGCGATGGTATTTTTATCAGCATCGGCAGAGAACCGGCAACAGAATTTTTAAAAAATAGCGTTACTTTGGATTCCGCCGGCTATGTGGTTGCCGATGAGAGCACCAAAACGAATGTAGACGGCGTTTTTGCCGCAGGCGATATTCGCACAAAAGTCCTCCGGCAAATCGTAACTGCAACCTCTGATGGTGCTGTTTGCGTGCATTATGCCCAGGAATATCTTGCAAAAACAGAATGATTTCGTTATAGGAACGAAAAACGGAAAACTGTATCTTTTTCCTTGTAATTTTGTCTGCCGGCGCGTATAATTGTTTAGGAAAATGACAGAAAAGACAAAGAAGAAGGTTAAGGACAGTGAAAACGTACTGGCAGGATCTAAAAAAAGAATTTACCGGGTATAACAGCGGCAAGCTGATGAAGGACTTGATGGCTGGATTGACGGTGGCGGCGGTGGCGCTCCCGTTGGCATTGGCTTTTGGTGTGAGCAGTGGAGCAACGGCAGCAGCGGGACTGATCACCGCTATTGTAAGCGGATTTGTAATCAGTCTTTTGGGCGGGGCATTTTATCAGATTTCCGGTCCTACAGGCGCAATGGCTGCTATATTGATTTCGATTATCGCACAGTATGGTATGGCTGGTGTTTTTACCGCTACCATTATGGCTGGTATTTTGCTGGTTCTGGCAGGTGTTCTGCATCTCGGACGATTGACAGCGTTCATACCTATGCCGGTCATTGCGGGCTTTACCTCAGGTATTTCGGTGATCATTGCCCTTGGTCAATTGGATAATCTTTTCGGCGTTACTTCGACAGGCAGCTCTGCGGTAGCAAAGTTTGCAAGCTATTTTACAGGCGGATTTTCTCCTGACTGGATTTCTCTTGCAATCGGCGGTCTTGTCATTTTGTTTATTATCTTTTATCCGAAAAAGTGGAACGCTGTAGTTCCCGCGTCCCTGATAGCGATTATTCTTTCCACGGCGGCTGTTATGCTGCTGCATTTGGATGTTGGTTCTGTAGGTAAAATTCCTTCCTCCCTTATGCTGGATGAACGGTTTTCCTTTGCGGGATTCGAATTATCCAGTATCAAAGGACTTCTTGCCCCGGCAGTCAGCATTGCAGCCCTTGGTATGGTGGAAAGTCTGCTGTGCGGCGCCAGCGCCGGACGGATGACCGGCGTGCCTTTGAATAACAACCGGGAATTGATTGCCCAGGGCGTGGGCAATATCCTGTCGCCTCTGCTTGGCGGGATTCCTGCGACAGCGGCGATTGCACGTACAAGTGTGGCAATAAAATCCGGTGCGCAGACAAGACTCACGGGAATGTTCCATTCTGTATTCCTGCTGATTTCGATGCTCGCTTTGGGGCCCATTATGTCACGGATCCCCTTGTCCGCATTGGCAGGGGTGCTGCTTGTTACGGCATGGCGAATGAATGAATGGGATACGATAAAATATATCTTTCAGGGGAAATTTAAAGGCGCTATTTTAAAGTTCCTTGCAACTATGGCGGCAACGATTCTGTTTGACTTAACAGTTGCAATCCTGATCGGTGTAGTGATTGCGCTGCTTTTGTTGGTGTCCCGCCTGTCCAAGCTGGAAATCCATTACGATCAGGTAGATCCCGGACGTTTGAAAAATCAAAAAACGCCTCTGGCACCTGTGTATGATCATGCGCAGGTGGTGTACATAACGGGAGCGGTTATCTTTGCGAATACCCAAAGCATTACCGACATGGCGGAGCACCTAATCGACAAATCTGCTGTTCTGTTTTCCATGCGCGGCGCTTCCTATATGGATATTTCCGGTGCGCAGGTGTTTTTGGAGCTGCTCCAGGAGCTTCGAGAAAAAGAAATCCCGGTCTATATCTGCGGTGTGTCCGATGGTGTAAAGGAAATGATGGAGCGCAGCGGTATTGTAAGCTGCATCGGCGCGGAAAACTTTTACTGGAGTGTGGAGCGTGCGCTGAGTCATTGAGAATCTAAGAAAAAGAAGCTGCTACAAGCAGCTTCTTTTTCTGCGTTCTGCCAAACAATAGCAAGGGTATCCAAACAATTCCCCGTCACAGCCTGCACTGTGCTGCCTTCCTTTGTTGGGGGTATAGGAAGCTGCGCAGAACGCATCCCTATGGAGGACCCGAAGAGATTGGCAGACTCCCCAAGTAAAAGGAACTGTCGCAAGGCAAAAATCAAAAGCCCCCTTGTGCGGTGGTTCGAAAACGAACCACTGGGGGCATGTCACAGTTTACTGTGACTGGGGGATTGTTTAAGTATACCTCTGGATTTATAACTCTGCAAAATGATAGCACTACATCCCCCAGCAATCAGCTCGATGGCATGACTAATTTATACCGACCACGTGCTGACCCCGGTGATAATTTCCAGAAGGAAGAGTCTGTCGTAGATGTCCAGGATTCCGTCCTGATTTACGTCAGCAATGGATACATCCGGACAGGTGGCAGGGTCGTTTACATATCCGATCATCATTGTATAATCGTCTGCATTTACCGTGCCGTCTTTGTTCAGATCCCCCAGCAGAGCACCGCAGACGGAGCATGCACCGCTGGAAAATACGTAATTTTTACAGACGAGAGAAGCAAAAGCAAAACCATGTTCTTCAGCATATGCCTGCGCTGCAGAACCGGTGTAACCAACAATTGTAAGAAGATTGCTGTTGTACAGGTAGAAGCATTGCGCATGTATGGACGTAACAGAAGCCGGTATGCGGATATATGCAAGATCAGAACAAAGTCCGAATACTGCGCAATTCAGCGTTGTCAATGAGGCGGGCAAATTTATATAGGTAAGCTTGGTACCGAAAAATGCACCATCCCCGATAAATGCTACATTGTTTGGCATTTTGAAATCCCGCAGAACGGTTTCCATAAATGCGCATGCACCAATTGTTGTCAGGCTTTCAGGTGCAGATACTGTGTGCAGATGATTGCAGCTTGCAAAGGCATACTCTGCAATCGTTTCAATAGAATCCGGAAGGATTATTTTTTCGATTGCATCATTTCCAAAGAAAGCATGCTCCCCAATTGCCGTTACAGTATATCCGTCAAATTCTCCGGGAACCGTTACCTCTGCGTCACTGCCTGTGTTGCGTTTCCATCCGTAACCTCATATGTAAAATTACCTGCCGTCGCAGCAGATGCGGGCAGAGGTACAAGAACCAGAGCGGAAAGCACAGACAAAACGACTATAATGGATAAAGCTTTTTCTTCATGATTATACCTCTTTCTTTTAATAATAATTGATTTACTGAAAAGATAGTCAAGCTTAACTTATATTATCCCTATTTCGGTTTTTGCTGATTTTTGTCGGCTTCCATAAAAATTATAACAGGTGTATAATCTGATCCATTTGATTGAATTTATACCATTAAAAAAAGCTTGTCCCAATAAAGGAAACTCCTACGAAGCAGGTAAGGGATTGTGAAGTATCGTGCCGCCTCCTTATGGGATCTGCTACGCAGCTCCATAGGGGGCACAATGCCAATAAAAAAGCTCCTCCAGTAAAGGAAACTTCCGCGTAACACTAACTATAAAAAGACTCCCTTGTGCAAAGGAAACTCCCGCGTAACACTAACTATAAAAAGGCTCCCTTGTGTAAAGGGAGCTCCCGCGTTAGCGGGTGAGGGATTGTAAAACTATCATTTTGCAGGATCAATAAATCAGCAGCAGGTACGAACAATCCCCCCGCCGATTACATCGGCACCCCCCTTTGCACAAGGGGGGCTTTTTGTTTGGTGCCGCACACCCCTTACACAAGGGATCTTTCGTTTAGCGGAATTTTATGCCGTACGAACCCTGCACAAGGGGGCTTTTATTTGACGGAATCTGTGTTGCATAAAACCCACCTCCCTTTGCTGGGGGGAGGCTTGAATCGAGTGTAGATTACGGCATGACACCCCCTACACAAGTAGGGCTTTTTGTTTGGCAGAATTTAATACCGCACGAACCCCGCACGAGGAGACTTTTTATTCGGAAAAATGTGTTTTACAAAATCAGCCCTGCTCTGTGACTGTCTCAGCAGCGGTAACAGCTTCCGTTTCTGCTGCTTGCGCTTTTCGAATGTGATACCGTTTCATCATTCGTTTTTTCACAATGATAAAGCATACGACCTGCGCCGCAAAGCTGATGAACCAGGAAACCGGATAAGAAACATACAATGAGGTAAGAGAGTGATAGGTGGGGAAAATGAGAAATACCCAGAGGATTCTTGTACCGCAGATTCCGATAATCGATATAAGCGTCGGTGCAATAGAGGAGCCCATGCCTCGAAGCACGCCGGTCATAACGTCTGTTCCGGCACACAGACAGTATGTGGAGCAAATCACAAGAAGCCGCTGAATTCCATATGCTACTGCTTCTTCCGAATTGGGTATGTATATGTGCAGAAGAGGCTCCCGTGCCAGCAGGAACACGCCGCCCATGACAATGCTGATTGCCGCCGCCATGGAGAGGGCGGTCCGCATGATTTTGCTTGCCCGCTTGTATTTTCCCGCTCCGATATTTTGTCCGGTGAAGGAGACGGAAGATTGGTGGAAAGCGTTGACAGACAAATACATAAAGCCTTCCAGATTGGCAGCTGCAGTGTTTCCGTTCATGGCAATTGAGCCAAAGGAGTTGATGGAGGACTGAAGTACAACATTGGATATGGAAAATACTGTGCCCTGTAATCCGGCAGGAAGTCCAATGCTGATAATTTTTGCCAGCTTTTCCGGATAGATTTTCAGCTTTTTCCAGGAGAATTTATACCACTCATCGCTGCGTGTCATATGCACAAGAATCAAAACGGCGGACACGATCTGGGAAATTACCGTTGCAATGGCAACACCCGCTACATCCAACTGGAGCAGGATTACAAAAAACAGGTTCAGGATGATGTTGACAACCCCGGAAATTGTAAGGAAATACAGCGGGCGCTTAGTATCGCCGGCGCTGCGCATAATAGATGCGCCGAAGTTATATATCATCATTGCGGGCATGCCAAGGAAGTAGATTTTCATATAAGAGGACGCCTGATCTATTACGTCATCAGGGGTGCCCATAAGATGGAGCGCCGGCGTAGCTACAACAATGCCGATAATCGTTACAAGAATGCCGGTAACAGCGGCGGCAAGGATGGAGGTGTGCACAACCTGCTGCACGCCTTTGCGGTCACCCGCACCGTAGCAGTGTGCTGCAATCACGCTGGAGCCTACGGAAAGCCCCATAAACAAGTTGACAATAAGTGTGATCAGCGCGCTGGTCGAACCAACCGCACCGATTGCGGTTTCGCTGCCGTAATGCCCGACTACGACTGTATCGGCAGCATTAAACAGAAGTTGGAGCACGCCGGAAAGCATAATCGGGATGGAGAAAAGAATCAGTCCCCGTCCGATAGGACCGTTTACCATATCAATGGTTTTGCTATGTTTTGCCATTTGGTTTCCTCACAGGATAAGATAAGTAGGATGCTGTTTGCTTTTTACAAAGGTCCGCAATAAAGCTCCGCAGATGTTTTCTGCGGAGCTTTTATATATGTGCGCGCAAACATTTCATAATAATATATTATACTATGGAAAGGCTTGCAGCGTCAATAGATTTGCAAATTTTATATGGTGTTTTTCCCATTTGTTTTTAAAATTTCCCATGCGTCGCTTTTGAATCCTACCAGTACGGTGTCCCCGTTTATAAGAATCGGGCGCTTTACCAGCATACCGTCTGTTGCCAAAAGGCGGAGCTGTTCTTCTTCAGACATTGCAGGCAGCTTGTCTTTCAGCCCCATGGATTTATATAAAAGCCCGCTGGTATTAAAAAATCTGCGCAAAGGCAGTCCGCTTTTCGCGTGCCATTCCCGCAATTCCTTCAGTGTAGGGGGATTTTCCTTAATGTGCCGATCTGTATACTCCAGTCCGGCTTCATCCAACCATTGCTTTGCCCGTTGACAGGTAGTGCATTTAGGATATTGTAAAAACAACATATGTTTGTTCTCCTTTATGTTAGCTGCTTACATTGTAGCACAGGGCAAGTTGTCTTGCAAGGGCTGGTTCGGGGTTTTGTCGGGAAAGAGAGTGCTGATATAAAAACACAAGCTAAAAAGGCTCTATGTATAAAGGGGCATGTCGTGTAGCACACTAACTTTTAAAAGACTCCCCTTGTGCAAAGGGGGGGCTGACGCAGTCAGCGGGGGGATTGTCTCTATATACTACCGATTTGCAGATTATTCAAAATGATAAAATAACAATCCCTCCGAGTTTTGCTGCGCAAAACCCACCTCCCTTTGCACAAGGGAG